>JBGSNW010000044.1:0-2588 GCA_041739435.1 Burkholderiaceae bacterium | reverse complement strand
GCTGACACGGCTTCGTCTTCAAAGATATCACCCGTTCGCCTAGAGCTTGTCCTGTCCAGAGCTTGTCGAAGGGTCGAAGGGCTGCAGAGGCACTTCGGCAGGCTCAGGACAGGCTTCGACAAGCTCAGCCCGAACGGTTCTTGTTGAATGAACGCAAACGCGTATCAGTCGTCCAGCTTGCCCAGCCGCGACACGCGCAGCCGGTTGGGCGCCAGGGCCCCGGCCGAATCGAGAATGGGGTAGGCAATGGAGCAGATGTGCGAGTTGATGCGCTTGAGGTCGCTGATGAGGTCGATGTGCAGCGAGCTGGTCTCCATGCTTTGCAGCGTGTTGTCGCTCAGGCGGTCCAGGTGCGCTGCGGCGTAGGCGTGCTCGAGGTCGCGAAACCGTGCTTTTTCTTCGAGCAGCTTCTGGGCGTCGCGCACATTGCCGTTCAGGAACACGCTCATGCCCAGCCGCAGGTTGTCGATGAGGCGCGCGTGCAGTTCGCAGATCTCGGCCATGCCGGCATCGGAGAAGCTGCGACCCTTGCGGATTTTCTTGTCTTCGATGTCAATCAGCACGCGCTCGATGATGTCGCCGATCTGCTCCATGTTGATGGTGAAGCTGATGATGTCGGTCCAGCGGCGACTCTCGGCCTCGCCCAGCGCCTCGCGGGAAATCTTGGTCAGGTAGTACTTGATGGACGAGTACAGCTCGTCCACGGCGTCGTCCATCTTGCGCAGGTCCAGCGCCAGTTGCAGGTCGTCGTTGCGGATCACGGTGAGGGTGCCGCGCAGCATGGTCTCGACCACATCGGCCTGGTGCAGCGCCTCGCGCGCCGCGCACGAGATGGCCAGCGAGGGCGTGGCCAGCGCAGACGGGTCCAGGTGGCGCGGGCGCTCACGCCCCTGGTTTTGCGGTGCACTGGGCAGCAGTCGTTCGACCCATCGCGCCACCACGCCAGTCAAGCCGATGAACACCATCCCGACCACCAGATTGAACGTCAGGTGGTAGAGCACCACGGTGAGCGCCGGGCTGCCCACAAAGGGCAGCACCTGGTGCACCCACAGCCCCACAAAGGGCGCAGCCATGGCCAGACCCATCACCTTGAACAGGAAGTTGCCCACGGGCACCTGCCGCACCGTGATGGCCGAGCGTGCCGTGGTGAGCATGGCCAGCAGGCCGCTGCCCAGGTTGGCGCCCAGCATCAGGCCCAGCGCCACGTCCAGCGGAATCACCTGCGAAGCGGCCAGCGTGGCGGTCAGCAACACGATGGCCAGGCTGGAATACGACACCACGGTCAGCACGGCACCGGCCGTGATTTCCAGCAACAGGTCGCTGCTCAGGCTGGCCAGCAGGGCCTTGACCGCCGGCGACTGGATCAGGATGGCCGTGGATTCGCTGACCAGCCGCAACGCCAGCAGCATCAGCCCCAGGCCGATCAGCACGCGGCCGATGCGGCCCGCCGTGCTGGACTGGTTGGTGATGAACAGCACCACGCCGACAAAAATCAGCAAGGGTGACAACCACGACAGGTCGAACGAAAACACCACCGTCATCAGGCTGGTGCCGATGTCGGCCCCCAGCATGACCGCCAGCGCCGCGGGCAGTGCAATCAAACCCTGCCCGACAAACGAAGACGTGATCAGCGCCGTAGCCGTGCTGGACTGCACCAGCGCCGTCACGCCGATCCCCGACAGCGCTGCGGTGATGCGGTTGCTGACGCTGCGCGCCAGCACCTGCCGCAGGTTGGCGCCAAACACCCGCAGGATGCCGGTGCGCACCAGTTGCGTGCCCCACACCAGCAGGGCAATGGCAGCGAGCAGGTTCAACAGTTGTTTCATGAGGGGTCAGCGGCCGCGCCGTACGCGCAGCAGTTCGTCCAGGATCAGGCAGGCCGCGCCAATGGTAATCCCGCTGTCGGCAATGTTGAAGGCCGGAAAATGCCAGCCCGCCCAGTGGAAGTCGAGAAAATCGACCACGTAGCCGTGCATCAGGCGGTCGACCACGTTGCCCACCGCGCCGCCCAGAATGCAGGCCAGCGCAAATGAAAACAGCTTTTGCCCGGCGTGCGCCTTGAGCATCCACAGGATCACCAGCGTGGCCACCACGCCAATGGCGGTGAAAAACCAGCGCTGCCAGCCGCTGGCGCCGGCCAGAAACGAGAACGCCGCCCCCGGGTTGTGGGCCCGCACGATATTGAAAAATCCGGTGACCACGGTGCTGTCACCCAGCCGGTAGTGGCCCAGGATCAGCGTTTTGGTGAGCTGGTCGGCGATCAGGATGACGAGCGCGAGCGCCAGCCACGGCAGCATGCGGCCCGAAGACGACCGGGCCATCAGGCGTGCACCCTGGGTTCGCCATCGCCGAACAGGTTGGTCGTGCAGCGCGGTTTGTGCGCTGCGGCGCGCCAGCGACTTCGGTGCCGTGGTGTAGAGCCGGTCTTTCAGGATGTCGAGGTAGAACGCGCCCAGGTCTTCCGAGCAGTACACCTGCAGTTGGCCACCACGGGGTGGAACTCGTACACCTCGTAATGCGCCAGCACCTCGGCCTGGAACTGCGCGGCGCGGGCCAGCGCGTAACGGTCGATTTCGAGCATCTGGCCG
>JBGSNW010000516.1:0-1624 GCA_041739435.1 Burkholderiaceae bacterium | reverse complement strand
CCGTCATGACCACCACCGCGGCGGCGCCGTCGTTCAGGCCCGAGGCATTGCCCGCCGTGACGCTGCCGGCCTTGTCAAACGCGGGGCGCAAACCCGCCAGCGCGTCGGCACTGGTTTTCTTGTTGATGAACTCATCGGTGTTGAAGAGGATCGGGTCGCCCTTGCGCTGTGCGATGGACACGGTGACGATCTCGTCCTTGAAGCGGCCGGCTTCCTGCGCCGCGGAGGCTTTTTGCTGGCTGGCCAATGCCAGCGCGTCCTGCATGTCGCGGCTGATGCTGTAGGCCTTGGCCACGTTCTCCGCGGTCACGCCCATGTGGTACTGGTTGTAGACGTCCCACAGGCCGTCGACGATCATCGTGTCCTGCAGCTTCCAGTCGCCCATGCGCTGGCCATTGCGGGAGTTGGGCAGCACGTGTGGCGCCGCGCTCATGTTTTCCTGGCCACCGGCCACGACGATCTCGCTGTCGCCCCAGGCCACGGCCTGCGCGGCCAGCATCACGGCCTTCAGGCCCGAGCCGCACACCGCGTTGATGGTGAGCGCAGGGGTTTCCTTTGGCACGCCGGCCTTCAGGCTCGCCTGGCGGGCCGGATTCTGCCCCGCGCCCGCGGCCAGCACCTGGCCCATGATGATTTCGCCCACCTGCGCCGCGTCGAGTTGGGCCCGCGCAATGGCTTCCCTGATGACGATGGAGCCCAGCTCGGTGGCCGCAATGCCGGCGAGCGAGCCGCCAAACTTGCCCACCCCGGTGCGGGCGGCTGAAACGATGACGATGTCTTCCATGATGGTCTTCCTCTGCTTTTATGGGCCGCCCTGAGCTGTTCGAAGGGTCGGCTTGACGGATGGGGCTTCGGTGCGCTCAGCCCAAACGGTTCACCGCGGGTTCTGGCCTGCCGGTTTTGTCCCGCAGGCCTCAGGTGGCCTTGGCCTTGACGTAACGTCCCGGCGCGGCTTCGATGGCCTTGTATTTTGAGCCTTTGCCGTAAGCCTTGGGCGCCGCAATCTGCTTGCCCGCATGGCCTTTGAGCCAAAGCGACCAGTCGGTCCACCAGCTGCCCGGCAATTCCCTGGCGCCGGCCACCCACTCGGCGGACGTTTTGGGGAACTTGCCGTCGTCGCGAATCCAGTGGCTGCGCTTTTGGGCCGACGGCGGGTTGATGACCCCCGCAATGTGGCCCGAAGCCCCCATCACGAAGCGTTTTTTGCCCGGCAGCACCTGCGTGGACGCATACGCCCCGCCAATGGGCACGATGTGGTCTTCACGGCTGCCGTAGATGTACACCGGCAGGTCCACCTTGCGCAGATCGATCTTCTGGCCACACACGGTGACCTTGCCCGGCTTGACGAGGTTGTTCTCGAAATAGGTGTTGCGGATGTACCAGGCGAACATCGGGCCCGGCAGGTTGGTGCTGTCGCTGTTCCAGTACAGCAGGTCGAACGGGGGCGGGGTTTCGCCCTTGAGGTAGTTGCCCACCACATAGTTCCACACCAGATCGTTGGGGCGCAGGAAGCTGAAGGTCGAGGCCAGGTCCTGGCCCTTGAGCAGGCCGCCCTTGCCCATTTGCATCTCGCGGAACTTGACGAAGGCCTCGTCGATGAACACGTCCAGGATGCCGGTGTCGG
>JBGSNW010000475.1:0-1792 GCA_041739435.1 Burkholderiaceae bacterium | reverse complement strand
TGCTGACCTGCCCCGCAGCCGGGCGCCTGGGCGGGCACGACCGGATTCATCTGGACTTGAAGCCGCCCGCCATCGGCCTGCCTTCGGGCGAGCGCCTGGGGTGCGATCCCATTCCCGAATTTTTGTTGTGCATGGCGCAAGCGGGGGGCCTGATGGCCAGCCTGCGGCAACACATGGCAACCCCGTCACCACCCCTGGCCCCATCCCCACCCTCACGACCGGAGACCCCATGAAGTCACCTGAATTCGACCTCCTCATCAAGAACGTTCGTGTCGTGCGCCCGCACGGCAACGTGGTGCACGACAGCGACATCGCCATCAAGGATGGCCAGTTCGCCCTGGTGGCACCGGCGATCGACGTTTCCCGCGCCAAGGCCGTGCACGACGGCAAGAACCAGCTGGCGTTTCCTGGCGTGGTGGACGCCCACATGCACAGCGGCATTTATTCGCCCCTGGCCGATGACGCCGTGACCGAGAGCAAGGCCGCGGCCATGGGCGGCGTCACGTCCAGCCTCAACTATTTCCGCACCGGCCAGTACTACATGAACAAGGGCGGGCCGTACAAGAAGTTCTATCCGGAAGTGCTCAAAACCTCCAGGGGGCGTTTTCATGTGGACTACGGCTTTCACCTCGCGCCGATGGACGGCACGCACATCCGGGAGATTCCGGACCTGATCGAGAAACACGGCGTGTCCAGCTTCAAGATTTTCATGTTCTACGGCTCGCACGGCCTGCATGGCGCGTCCAACACGCAAAAAGACTTCCTCATGATTGGCGAGGAAGACCGCTACGACTACGCGCACTTCGAGTTCATCATGCGCGGCATTCAGGCCGCGCGCGAGAAGTTTCCCGAGCGCGCGCGGCAGATCTCGCTGTCGCTGCACTGCGAAACGGCCGAGGTCATGACGGCCTACACCAAGATCGTCGAGAAAGACAAGTCGTTTCAAAAACCGGGCATGGGCCTGGCCGCCTACAGCGCATCGCGCCCGCAGCACTCCGAAGGGCTGGCGGTGTTCATTGCCAGCTACCTGGCCAACGAGACGGCGCTGCCCAACATCAACCTGCTGCACCTGAGCTCGCGCAAGGCGGTGCAGGCGGCGATGATGATGGCCGAAACCTTTCCGCACATCGACTTCCGGCGCGAGGTGACCATCGGCCACCTCATGCTCGACATCACGTCCAGGGCGGCCGAGCTGGCCAAGGTCAACCCGCCGATCCGCCCGCGCGAGGACGTGGAATTTTTGTGGGACGCGCTGCTGGCGGGTGAACTGGACTGGGTGGTGAGCGACCACGCCTGCTGCCGGCATGAGATGAAAATCCCTCGACGTTACTTCGGCAACATCTGGATGGCCAAGAGCGGTTTTGGCGGCACCGAATACCTGCTGCCCGCGCTGGTCAGCGAGGGCACGCGCCGCGGCATGGGCTACAACCACATGGCCCGCGTGACCAGCTGGAACCCGGCGCAACGCTACGGCCTGAACCGCAAGGGCGACATTGCGGTGGGTTTCGACGCCGACATCGCGCTGGTCAACCCCGCCCAGACCTGGACCATCCACGCCAAGGACTCGCCGTCCACCCAGGGCTACACGCCGTTTGAGGGGCTGGAGCTGTCGGCCCGCGTGGAAGCCACCTACCTGCGCGGCCAGAAAATTTACGAAAACGGCCAGGTGCTGGGCAAGCCGCGCGGCCAATACCTGTTTCGCCCGACGGCCTGAGGCCGATGGCCACCTTGCCCCGCATCGTCCACGGCACCCCGGCGACCGACGCGCCCCGGGTGCCCGTGGCCATCGTGG
>JBGSNW010000464.1:0-13961 GCA_041739435.1 Burkholderiaceae bacterium | reverse complement strand
GCTCGCACCTGGAAGGCGACGACCGCGTGCAAGACCCGTATTGCCTGCGCTGCCAGCCCCAGGTGATGGGGGCCTGCCTGGACCAGCTTCGCTACGCCGCGCAGGTGCTGGTGCGCGAGGCCAATGCCGTGACGGACAACCCATTGGTCGTGCCCGCTGTCGGCGAACGTGCCTTCGCGGGAGACGCCGTGGAGGCAGCCGAAGGCCGCTTCGAGGGAGAGATCATCTCGGGCGGCAACTTCCACGCCGAGCCGGTGGCGCTGGTGGCCGACGCGCTGGCGGTGGCGATTGCCGAGATCGGCGCCATCACCGAGCGGCGCATCGCCATGCTGGTGGACACGGTGGTGTCGCGCCTGCCGCCCTTCCTCACACCCGACCCGGGACTCAACAGCGGCTTCATGATCGTGCACGTGACGGCGGCCGCGCTGGCCTCCGAGAACAAGTCGCTGGCGCACCCGGCCAGCGTGGACAGCCTGCCCACCTCCGCCAACCAGGAAGACCATGTGAGCATGGCCACCTTTGCCGCGCGGCGCCTGCAGCCCATGCTGAACAACACCGCGCACATCGTGGCCATCGAGCTGCTGGCCGCGGCGCAGGGCATCGAATTTTTGCGCCCGTTGCAAAGCTCGCCCGCGCTGGAAGGCGTGCTGCGGCGGGTGCGCAGCGTCTCGCCCGCCATGATGCAGGACCGCAGCCTGGCCCCCGACATGCAGGCGATGCAGAAGCTGGTGATCGACGGCGACGTGGGCGCGGCCCTGGACGCACAAATACCGGCGTTGCACGTTTTGCATCTGGCATGAAGCCTGCATGGATTGTCCCTGTCCCTCACTCAACCAACGGAGAAGCTGCATGAAAAAACCAATCCTCACCGCCCTGCTCGCCCTCGCCTTCACAGGCGCGCAGGCGCAGGAAACCCCAGTCGCCATCGGCATGTCGGGCTGGACCGGCTTTGCACCGCTCACCCTGGCCAAGGAGGCGGGCATCTTCAAGAAAAACGGCCTGGATGTGTCCATCAAGAAAATCCCGCAAAAAGACCGACATCTGGCCGTGGCCTCGGGCGACATCCAGTGCGCCGCCACCACGGTGGAAACCTGGGTGGCCTGGAACGCCGCGGGCGTGGCCACCACGCAGATTTTCCAGCTCGACAAGAGCTACGGCGCCGATGGCATGGTGGTCAAGCCCGGCATCACCAAAATCAGTGACCTGAAAGGCAAAACCGTGGCGGCCAGCGCGCCCGGCACCGCGCCTTATTTCACGTTGGCGTGGATGCTCAAGAAGAACGGCCTGTCCATCAAGGACGTGAAGATCATCAACCTGGAGCCGCAGGCCGCCGCCAACGCGATGATCGCGGGCAACAGCGACATTGACGCCGCCATGACCTACGAGCCCTACCTGGGTGCCGTGCGTGCCAAGCCCGAAGCCGGCAAGATCATTGCCACCACGCTCGATTACCCGATGATCATGGACACCTTCGGCTGCACGCCCAAGTTCCTGGCCGACCACCCCAAGGCCGCCAAGGCGCTGGCCGACAGCTACTTTGAAGCCGTGGCGATGATCGCCAGGGAGCCGAAAAAGAGCTTCGAGATCATGGGCGCCGACGTGAAGCAGCCCGCCGACAAATTCGAGGCCAGCCAGAAGTACCTGCGCTGGCAAGACCGCGCCGCCAACCAGAAGTTCTTTGCCGGCGAACACGCACAGTTCAGCAAGGAGGCGGCCGATCTGCTGCTGGAGGCGGGCATCATCAAGTCGATTCCCGACCTGAGCAAGCTGGCCGACACCCGCTTCCTGAACTGAGCACCCCCGGGCCATTCGCATGAGGCCGCTTCAACCCGTCGCGCCCGCCACCCGTGTGGTGCTGGGCGTGGCGTTTTTCATCCTGTTCGTTGCCGCATGGGCGGCGGTCACGCTCAGTGGCTGGGTCTCCAAAACCTTTCTGGCCGACCCGTGGACCATGGTCCTGTCGGGTTACGACCTGCTGGTGAACCAGGGCTTCAGCAAGGACATCGGCATGACCGTGTGGCGCGTGTTGGGCGGCTTTGCGATCGCGGCCGCGCTGGCGGTGCCGCTGGGGGTGCTGATGGGGGCCTACAAGCCGGTGGAGGCGTTCTTTGAACCCTTTGTGAGCTTCGCGCGTTACCTGCCCGCATCGGCATTCATACCGCTGCTGATCCTGTGGGCAGGCATTGGCGAGGCGCAAAAGCTCAGTGTGATCTTCATCGGCTCGTTTTTCCAGATCGTGCTGATGATCGCGGTGAGCGTGGGCAACACGCGGCGCGATCTGGTGGAAGCCGCCTACACCCTGGGCGCGGCCGACCGGGGCATCGTCGTGCGCGTTCTGCTGCCCAGCAGCGCACCCGAGATCGCCGAGACGCTGCGCATGGTGCTGGGCTGGGCCTGGACGTATGTCATCGTGGCCGAACTGATTGGAGCGTCCAGCGGCATCGGCCACATGATCACCGACAGCCAGGCGCTGCTGGCCACCGACCAGATAATCTTCGGCATCATCGTGATCGGGCTGATCGGGCTGGCCAGTGATTTTGCCTTCAAGGCGTTCAACCGGAGGCTGTTCCCCTGGGCGCAGATTGGCCGATGACCATCCTAGAAATCTCCCAGGTCTCCAGGACGTTCACGTCCAGCTCGGGCAACACGCTGGCGCTGCAAGCCACCGACCTGCACGTGGCCGAGAACGACTTCATCACCATCCTGGGCCCCTCGGGTTGTGGCAAGAGCACGCTGCTGCGCATGGTGGCGGGGCTGGACACGCCCACCACGGGCCGCATCACGCTCGATGGCCAGACCGTCAGCGGGCCCGGCGCCGACCGCGGCATGGTGTTCCAGAGCTACACCCTGTTCCCCTGGCTCACCGTGCTGCAAAACGTGTGCTTCGGCCTGCGCGAGAAAGGCTTGCCGCTGGCGCAGCAGCACGACATCGCGCACGGTTTTCTGAGCAAGGTCGGCCTCAAGGGCTTTGAGAACCACTTTCCAAGGCAGCTCTCGGGCGGCATGCAGCAGCGCACAGCCCTGGCGCGGGCACTGGCCAACAACCCGCGCATCCTGCTGATGGACGAACCCTTTGGCGCCCTCGACCATCAAACCCGCGAACTCATGCAGGAGCTGCTGCAGGGCATCTGGGAGGCTGAACACAAGACGGTGCTGTTTGTCACGCACGACATCGACGAAGCCATCTTCATGGGCAACCGGGTGGTGGTGATGAGCGCGCGGCCGGGCCGCATCAAATGCGACCTGCCGGTGCCGATCGACCACCCGCGCCACTACGACGTCAAGACCACACCGGTGTTCACCGGACTCAAGGCCCGGCTCACCGAGGAAATCCGCATTGAAGTGCAACGTGCCGCGGGCTTGCTGGCGTCACCCGCAGACTGATCCGGTGCGCGGTCATTGGGCGGCGGCGAGCTGCAACACTTCAGGCGCCAGGGTGGACACCGCGAGATAGTGCGTGAGAAACACCTGCCCCGACAGGTTCCGCAGGAATGGCGTGTGCTGCAGCCGGTCCATCACCGGCCCCTTGACCTCGGACAGATGCAATGCAATCCCGGCCTGTTGCAACCGCAGCGCGATCGCATCCAGGCTTTCAAGCGCGCTGGCGTCGATGTGGTTGATGGCCGAGCATTGCAACACCACATGTTCGACCGAAGGCTGTGCCGCCACGGCGTTCACACGGTCTTCCAGCGCGCGCGCGTTGGCAAAATAAAGGCTTTCGTCCACGCGTAAACTCACCAGCCTCGGGCTGGTCACGACCTTGTGGCGGAGCACGTTGCGAAAGTGTTCGGTGTGCGGCACCAGCCCCACGGTGGCGATGTGCGGCCGGCTGGTGTCAAACAGGTAGAGCGCCAGCGAAAGCGCCACGCCCGCCACGAGTCCGGTTTCGACGCCCAGCGCGAGCGTGCCCAGAAACGTGGCCGCCACGGCGGCAAAATCGCTCCTGGAATAACCCCAGGTCCGCTTCAGGATGCCCAGGTCCATCAACGACAACACCGCCACCACGATGGTGGCCGCCAGCGTGGCCTGCGGCAGAAAGTACAGCGCGGGGGTCAGGAAGAGCCCGGCGGCCGCCAGCCCGAGTCCTGTGTAGGCACCGGCCGCCGGTGTGCGCGCGCCCGCGTCAAAATTCACCACGGACCGCGCAAAACCACCCGTGACCGGGAACCCCCCGGTCAACGATGCCGCCACGTTGCTGGCCCCCAACGCGACCAGTTCCTGGTTGGGATCGATGCGCTGGCGCCGTTTGGCCGCCAGGGTTTGCCCGACGGAGACCGACTCGACAAAACCGACGGCCGCAATCAGCAAGGCCGGACCCGCCAGCTGTTGCCACAAAGCCGGATTCCACGACGGCAGCGTGATGGGCGGCAAGCCACCGGGCACCTTGCCCACGATATGCACCCCCTGGTCCACCAGATCGAATTGCCAGGTGGCCCAGGTGGTGACGACAATGGCGCCCACGGGGCCGGCCCGGGCCATCACATCGGCCAGACGTGGCCCGACGCCCCACGACAGCATCAAGGGTTTGAGACGCTTGCGCGCCCACCACAAAAAGAAGAGCGCACCACCGCCGATCGCCAGGGTTGGAAGGTTCGCGCCCGGCAGGCCCCGCCACAACGATGCCAGCAGCGACCCCAGGCCATGGCCATCGGCCTTGATCCCCAGCAGGTGCTTGAGCTGACTCGCCGCAATCAGCAACGCCGAGGCCGAAATGAACCCGGAGATCACCGGATGACTCAGAAAGTTGGCCAAAAATCCAAGCCGCAGCAACCCGAGGAACACCAGCATCATGCCGCCCAGGAATGCCAGCAGGATGGCGGCCTCCCCGTACGCGGCCGAACCCGGGCTTGCAAACGATCCAACAGCCGCGGCGGTCATCAGCGATGCCACGGCGACCGGACCCACGGCCAGCGCACGACTGGTGCCCCAGACGGCGTAGGCGAAGAGCGGCGCAATGCTGGCGTATATGCCAACCTCGGGTGGCAGACCGGCCAGCATCGCATAGGCCAGGCTCTGGGGAATCAGCATGATCGTCACGATCACCGCGGCAATCATGTCGCTGACCAGCGTGTCGCTGTCATACTCGCGCCCCCATTCCAGAATGGGCAATGAGGGCAGCCATCGGGTCAGGGAAGGCATCAATCCACCATTTCGGGTTGCGCCATCCATTCACGGCCCTTGAGCATCGCCTCCCAGTACAGCGGCGGGAGGATGCGCTCTTTCAGGTACCAGGCCGCGCGCGACGGGCGGGTGCCATCGATCATCCATTTTGGAAAGCTGGGCGCGAGTTTGCCACCATAAAGAAATTCGGCCAGCACAATTTTTCCACGCTCCACCGTCAGCGGGCAGGAGCCGTAGCCGTCATATTTCGCATCGCCGCTGAGCACGCCGCGATGAACGAGGACGTTGTGCGCCACCACCGGCGCCTGCTTGCGTGCCGCCGCAGCGGTCTTGGCGTTCGGCGAGTTGCCCGCGTCTCCCAGCCCGAATACGTTGGGAAACGTCTTGTGCCGCAGTGTGGCCGGGTCCACGTCGATCCAGCCGGCGGCGTCCGCGAGCGGACTCACGCGAATGAAGTCTGGCGCCGTTTGCGGCGGGACCACATGAATCATGTCAAAACCGACGGTCACTGTTTCCTTGGCGCCACCGGCCTGGGCACGGCTGAATGTTGCCGTCTTGTGCGGCCCGTCGACCGCAATGAGGGTGTGACCAAAATTCAGCCCGACGCCGTAAGCCTGGATGTACTCCATGAGCGCGGGCACGTAGTCGGCCACCCCGAAAAGCACGGCACCGGCGTTGTAGAACCCGATGTCGATGTTCTTGAGCACACCCTCCCTGCGCCAGGTGTCGGCAGAAAGATACATGGCTTTCTGGGGGGCACCCGCGCACTTGATGGGCATGGGCGGCTGGGTGAACACTGCGCGGCCACCGCGCAGCTGCCGAACCAGATCCCAGGTGTAGGGCGCAAGGTCATAACGGTAGTTGGACGTGACGCCGTTGCGACCGAGTGTTTCGGACAGCCCGTCAATGCCGTGCCAGTCCAGCTTCAGGCCCGGGCAGACAACCAGTTGTTCATACCGCACCACGCGGCAGCCGTCCAGCACCACGGCATTGCGGTCCGGCTCGAAGGCGGCCACCGCCGACTTGATCCAATGGACACCCCGCGGCAACACCGAGGCCATGGTCCGCGCGGTGGTCCTGGGGTCGAACACCCCGGCGCCGACCAGGGTCCAGCCGGGCTGGTAGTAGTGCACGTCGGCCGGATCAATGATGGCGACGTCGAGCTCCGGGCTGCGCGCCAACAGGCTGGCAGCGACTGAAATGCCGGCGGCGCCCCCGCCGACGATGACCACTTGATGCTGCGCATCGGCCACTTCAACCGGTGTTTTGCCGCCGTTGGCAATCCGGCGCACGACGCCCTTGAGATCGAACCCCGCCCTGCCCGCGCGCTCCAGTATTTGCGGCAGCGGCTGGTTGATCGATTCCGACAGGGCCCACATCGTGGTCGACCGCATGCCGGTGCGGCAAAAAGCCAGTACCGGCTTCGGGAGTTCGGCCATCAACTTGCCGAAGGTTTCCCCTTGCGAATCGGTCACCTTGCCGGACTCCGCGGGAAGGTAACGTGCCTCCAGTCCAAGCGCCTGGGCCGCCTGCTCGAACTCGCTGAACCCCGGTTGATCCGCGCCTTCCCCATCGGGGCGGTTGCACACGATGGCGCGGAATCCAGAGGCCTTGAGCACGGCCAGATCGGCCAGCCCGATCTGCGACGAAACCGACAGTTCATCGCTAAGTTGACGAATTTCCATGATGTCTCCTGGGTCCTTGGGCCGCTGAAGCGGCCACGGATTGAAGTAGCGGCGTGCACCCACCGAGTTGCTAGTGACTTTGCAGGTCTACAAAGCGTTGATCGGGATCTTGATGTAGCGCATGCCATTGTTCTCAGGCTCGGGCAGACCACCGGCCCGCATGTTGATCTGCACCGACGGCAGGATCAGCGTCGGCATCTCCAGGGCGGCGTCGCGGGCGCTTCGCATCGCGACAAATTCGTCCTCGCTGATGCCATTGCGAACGTGGATATTGTTTGCGCGCTCGTCAGCGACGGTGCTGACGTATTGCACATCGCGGCCACCGGGCTGGTAGTCGTGGCACATGTAGAGCCGGGTCTGCGGTGGCAGGCTCAACACCTTGTTGATCGAGCGGTACAAGGTTCGCGCATCGCCACCGGGGAAATCACAGCGAGCCGTCCCGTAGTCGGGCATGAACAGCGTGTCACCAACGAAGGCCGCGGTTTCGGTTCCGTCCGTGATCACATAGGTCATGCAGGCCGGCGTGTGCCCCGGGGTGTGCATCGCGCGGCATTGCAGCGTGCCAATCTGGAATGTGTCGCCGTCCGCGAACAGACGGTCGAACTGCGTGCCGTCACGGGCGAAATCGCTGCCCACGTTGAACAGTTTGCCAAAAACGTTCTGCACCGTGGTGATGTGCTGCCCGATGCCGACCGCGCCGCCCAGTTGTTGCTTGATGTATGGCGCCGCCGACATGTGATCCGCATGCACATGGCTTTCCAGAATCCACTGCAGCGTGCCCCCCAGCTCTTGCAGGCGGGCGATGATCTTGTCGGCATTGTCGGTGTGGGTACGGCCCGACTTGGGGTCGTAGTCGAGCACGCTGTCAATGACCGCACACTGGCGTGTTTCGCGGTCCATCGCCAGATAGCTGATGGTCCAGGTGGCCGGGTCAAAAAATGCCTCGACTTGCAAATTGTTTGGCGTTCCCATGTTCCATGTCTCCTTGGCTTCTCTGATGACTGCGCAGCACACACAGCGGCCACGCCCGGGACAACCCAATTCAAGAGTCGTGCCAGCATCCCGGCAACCCGCATCCAATGCGCAAGTGCTTGTCACCATTGATTTATTTGATATGCGTCAATGATGACGTCGACTGCGATACGGCGCTGCGGGAGATTTGGCAGCGTCAATTGGCAGGGCATTTGCTGCCAATTTGGCAGATTTGGCAGATACCGTCACAATCGTGATGACCTTGGGAGCACCATGTCCGACACTCTTTCGATCTCGCCTTCGCACGCCGCTCTTTCGCAACCGCCCGATCTCGGATCGGCGCCCCAGGTGCAGGCGCTCATCTCGTATCTGGAGCACGAATCGGAACCCATGATCGTGCTGGACCCCGACTACAACATCCTGGCCGCCAATACCGCCTACCGGCGGCAGTTTGGCACCACCGACAAACCGTACGTGGGTCACAAGTGCTTTCGCGTCTCGCACGGCTATGACCTGCCATGCGATCAAGCAGGCGAACATTGCCCGATGAAGAAGGCCTTCGAGAGCAAAGGACCGGACCGGGTGCTGCACATACACCATACGCCGCGTGGCCCGGAACACGTCGATGTGGAGCTTCGGCCCATTCTGGACATGGATCGCCAGGTGATTGCCTATGTCGAACGCCTGTCCACCGTTCGCAGCGCATCGGCGCAGCCCAGCGCCAATGGCCTGGTGGGGCGCTCGGGTCCGTTCAACGCGGCCCTGTCGTCGCTGCAGCGCGTCGCGCCGTCGATGCTGCCGGTGTTGCTGCTTGGAGAATCGGGCACTGGCAAGGAGCTTTTCGCGCGCGCTGTTCACGAAGCCAGCACCCGGGCACGGGGACCGTTCGTGGTGGTGGACTGTTCCGGCCTCACGGAAGCCTTGTTCGAAAGCGAGGTGTTCGGCTATGAAAAAGGCGCTTTCACCGGAGCCATCGCACGCAAGCCGGGTCTGGTTGAAACCGCGCACGGCGGCACCCTGTTCCTCGATGAAATGGGCGATGTTCCCCTGGCCATGCAGGTCAAACTCCTTCGTCTGATCGAGACGGGCACCTTTCGCCGCGTCGGTGGTGTGGAGACCCAGCATGCCGACTTCCGGCTGGTCGCGGCAACCCACAAACCCTTGCAGGCCATGGTGGCCAACGGCCGTTTTCGCCAGGATCTGTATTACCGGATCAGCGCCTTCCCCATCCAGTTGCCCGCGTTGCGCACGCGCGTGGACGACATCCCCATGCTTGTGGATTCGTTCCTGCAACGCAATGGCTCCGCGCGGACACGCCTGTCCATCGAACCGGCCGCCATGGCGGCGCTGCAGGCGCGCCCGTGGCCAGGCAATATCCGCGAACTGCGCAACGTGCTGGAGCGCGCCCGGTTGCTGGCGGATGACGGCATCATCCGGGTTGCGCATGTGGCCGATGGGCCGGAACCGGTGCCACGCGAAAACTCGCAGCCTTTACCGGTCCGGACCGCCCGAGCCGTGTCCGACGAGGCCGTCGCGGCCGCCGCAAAACACTTTCCCGGAACCCGCCGCGACCTTGCCGAACATCTCGGATTGAGCGAGCGAACCTTGTATCGCCGCCTGAAAACAATGGGACTGGTTTGAATTCCATCGCCCGCTCTCTTGCTTGACTGCCATTTTTGGCGGATAACCGCCAAATGGCAGTTATTTGACAGAAATCAAGCGGGAGAACTGCCGTCACGGCAGTGGCAAGTGCTCATAAGCCATTGATTTTTATCAACTATCTGGCGCTCTCTCGGGTGGCACGTTTCTTGATGCTTGAGACAGACATCGAGATTCCATGAGCCCTGAAAACGACCCGAGCCGATTGCTGCGTCACCTCGCGATTGCCGTGATAGTGAAGTTGCTGGTGTTGACCGCACTATGGTGGCTGTTCATTCGCGACCAGCGAGTGCCGGTCGATGCCGAGCGCGCGGCGGCGGCGATCGTGGCGGACCGGCCCGCCATCTCATCAACCACTCCAGAGTAGTCCCATGATCAGCGAACAACTTGTCGACCTGTCGAGGCTGCAGTTTGCAGCCACGGCGATGTACCACTTCCTTTTCGTGCCGCTCACTCTGGGTATGGTGTGGCTGCTGGTCATCATGGAGAGCGTGTACGTCATGACCGGAAAGCCGGTCTACAAGGACATGACACGCTTCTGGGGAAAATTGTTTGGCATCAATTTCGCGCTGGGCGTGACAACCGGCATCACCCTGGAATTTCAGTTTGGCACCAATTGGGCCTACTACTCGCACTACGTGGGCGACATCTTCGGCGCACCGCTGGCGATTGAAGGACTGATGGCTTTCTTCCTGGAGTCCACCTTCATCGGACTGTTTTTCTTTGGATGGGACCGGCTCTCGCGCACCCAGCATCTGATGGTGACGACACTGATGGCCATCGGCACCAACCTGTCGGCGCTGTGGATTCTGATTGCCAACGGCTGGATGCAGAATCCGGTGGGCGCCGAATTCAGCTACGCCACCATGCGCATGGAGCTGGTGGACTTCTGGGCCGTGATGTTCAACCCTGATGCGCAGGCCAAGTTCGTGCACACCGTTTCAGCCGGCTATCTCACCGGCGCGATGTTCGTGTTGTCCATCTCGGCGTGGTATCTGCTCAAGGGCCGCGACATCGAATTTGCCAAACGCAGCTTCCGCATTGCATCGGCCTTCGGCCTGGCCTCGGCCCTCAGCGTGATCGTGCTGGGCGACGAGTCCGGTTACACCGTTGGCGAAGCACAGCAGACCAAGATGGCGGCGATTGAAGCCATGTGGGAGACCGAGCCGGCACCTGCCGCGTTCACTGCCCTGGCATGGCCCAACGAGGCCCAGGTCCGCAACGACTGGGCCATCCAGATACCCTGGGTATTGGGCCTGATTGGCACGCGCTCCATCAGCAAGGAAATTCCCGGAATCCGTGAGATCAAGGCGAAAAACCGTGTTCGCATCATTTCGGGAATGACAGCGGTGATGGCCCTGCAACGGTTGCGCAAAGACCCACTGGACGCCGACGCCAAGACCCTGTTTGAAAAGCACAAGGCCGATCTGGGTTTCGGGTTGCTGCTCAAGAAATACGTGGCGCACGTGCAGGATGCCACCCCCGAGATCATCCAGAAGGCGGTCGACTCCACGGTGCCGCGCGTGGCGCCCATGTTCTGGAGTTTTCGCGTGATGGTGGCCTTGGGGTTCCTGATGCTGGCGCTTTTCACCCTGTCGTTCTGGAGCACCCTGCAAGTCGGCCACCAGCACAGGCCATGGCTGCTCAAATGGGCGCTGTGGATGTTGCCCGCGCCGTGGATCGCCTGTGAACTCGGCTGGGTGGTGGCCGAGTATGGCCGCCAGCCCTGGACCATTTATGGCGTGCTTCCGACGCACTTGTCGGTTTCCACGCTCAGCGTGGAAAGCCTTTACGGCTCACTCGCGGGTTTCATCGTCTTCTACACCGTGCTGCTGATGGTGGAGATGTACCTGATGGTGAAGTTCGCCCGCATGGGTCCGGGCAGCCTGGGCACAGGTCGCTACGACCACGAACCGGCTCATGCCTGACCCCTCTCACGGAGAAAAACATGCTGGACTATCCAACCCTCAAGATCATTTGGTGGCTGCTTGTGGGCGTGCTGTTGATCGGCTTCGCCATCATGGACGGCCACGACATGGGCGTCGGCACGTTGTTGCCCATTGTCGGACGCAACGACACGGAGCGCCGTGTTGTCATCAACACCGTGGGGCCGCACTGGGACGGCAACCAGGTCTGGTTCATCACGGGAGGGGGCGCAATCTTCGCAGCCTGGCCTCTGGTTTACGCGACCGCGTTTTCAGGTTTTTACTGGGCCATGATGGCGGTGCTGTGGGCGTTGTTCTTTCGTCCGGTGGGTTTTGACTACCGCAGCAAAATCCACAACACCACCTGGCGCAGCACGTGGGACTGGGGCTTGTTCATTGGCGGTAGTGTGCCCCCGCTGATTTTCGGCGTGGCGTTTGGAAACCTGCTTCAAGGGGTGCCGTTCTCGTTCGACGAAAACCTTGTCTCGACCTACAGCGGTACTTTCTGGCAACTGCTCAACCCCTTCGCGCTGCTGTGCGGGGTGGTCAGCAGTGCCATGATCACGCTGCATGGTGCGGTTTACCTGAGCCATCGCACCGAGGGTGTCATTCAGCGCCGCGCCCAGCTTGCAGCCATGATTTCCGGGGTGGTGCTGCTCGCTGCGTTCAGCGGCGCCGGATTGTGGCTGGCCACCGGCATCGCGGGCTACGCGATCACCTCCCCCATCAACCCGGCCGCGGTGTCGGACCCTTCCGCCAAAGTCGTGACACGGCAGATTGGCGCATGGCTGGCCAACTACCAGAAAGAACCGCTGACGGTGCTGTTGCCTGCGCTGACCTACGCGGGCGTCATCGGGGCGCTGCTGTTGCAGGGCCTGCAGCGCACTGGCCTGGCCTTCGTCGCGTCGGCGCTGGCCGTCGCCGGCGTGATCGGCACGGCGGGTGCGTCGATGTTTCCGTTCATCATGCCGTCGTCGAGCCAGCCCAGCCACAGCCTCACGGTATGGGACAGCGTCTCCAGCCACCTGACGCTCGGCATCATGTTCTGGGCCACCATGATCTTCATGCCGCTCATCATCTTCTACACCGCATGGGCTTACCGCGTGATGTCTGGCAAGGTCACAGCCGCCTACATCCAGGAAAACGAACATGCCGCTTATTGAACAGACTTTTCCGGGACGCCCCCCTTTGACGTTTGAACAAGGAGACTGACATGTGGTATTTCGCCTGGGTTCTTGGTGTCGGCTTTGCCGTGTTGTTGGCCATCCTCAACGCCATGTGGGGCGAATATGAGGAGGAGCGCCATGCCAGCCTTCGCGGGAAGGACCTCGAGCGGGATCGGCTCGAACCATGGAATGTGGTGTGAGCATGGCGGCCCCGCGCTCCCGATTCACCGCCCCCGCGGGCCCACCCGGGAGCGATGCGCCGAATCCCGGTGTGGCGTTGCTGCCGCTGTTCACGGCCGTCGCCATCGCGCTCGGAGCCACCGTGTATCCGCAGGCGCTGGTGGATGCGGGTGGACGGGTGGATCACGGCGCGGTCACTTTCGCGTTCTGGTCCATGAGTGCGGGCTTCGTGCGCGGCGTGGGTTTTGTTCCACGCGGGTGGGTCTGGCGCTGGCTGTTTTCGGGGTGGGCCTGCGCGATCTCTCTCGCGCTGTCGATGAGTTTGCGATGGGCCTGACTCGAAGACCGGGTTGGGCAGGTCGATCTGCCGTAGACTTTCGCTTCAGCTCGCCATCCATGCCATGAACAACCCTACCTCAATGCCGTTTTCCGACCCCGCAGAAACATGGAACCGCCGCTTCGAGGGCGACAGCTACCTGTTTGGCACCACCCCCAATCATTGGCTTGAGGCCCACGCCGACGTCTGGCGAGCCGGCGATCACGTCCTGTGCGTGGCCGACGGCGAAGGCCGCAACAGCGTCTGGCTGGCGAAACGCGGGTTGACGGTGGACGCATTCGATGTCGCAGAAGTAGGCGTCGAAAAGGCCCGTCGCCTTGCCACGATGCACGAGGTGAGCGTCAATTTCGCGGTCACTGACTGCGATGCCTATGCTTGGCCAACCGCCACGCTGGACGGTGTTGCCGCGATCTTCGTGCAGTTCGCCGATCCGGCGATGCGAGCGCGCCTCTTTCAAAAGATGGTGAAGAGCCTCAAGCCAGGCGGGGTTCTGGTGCTGCAAGGCTATACCTCGAAGCAGCTTGAATACCGCACGGGTGGACCGCCGCACGCGTCGCATCTTTACACCGAAGCCCTGTTGCGCGAGGCTTTCGCCGAACTTGAGATCGTCACCCTGAACGAATACGAAGCCGATATTGCCGAAGGCACCGGGCACAGCGGCCATTCGGCATTGGTGGGTCTCGTGGCGCGGCGCCACTGAGTTCGGGACATAGTTGCCGTCATTTTCGGAACTATTTATGGCCTAAGACCCCGTCAAATGGTCATAGTTTGCTATTCTTTGAATAGTATCCAGGTATCGGTAAGATGATGCCGATGCAAGGCCCCTCCTCCGCCCTCTCCCCCACACTGCGCGGCGGCACACTGGCCGTGCTGGCCGCGCTGTTGTTCGGCGTGAGCACGCCGCTGGTGCAGCGTC
>JBGSNW010000463.1:0-3273 GCA_041739435.1 Burkholderiaceae bacterium | reverse complement strand
GGGCAGCGGCCTGACCGACCCGAGTGTGGTGGACGCCCGCTTCGACGTGGTGATCAACGCCTCGTCCAGCAGCCTCCAGGGTGGGGGCGTGCCCGTGCCTGCGCAGGTGTTGCGCCACGGCGCCTTCGCCTGCGACCTGATGTACGGCCCGGCGGCCCAGCCGTTTCTCGACTGGGCACGCGCCCATGGCGCCGTGGCGCGCGACGGCCTGGGCATGCTGGTGGAACAGGCGGCGGAGTCCTTTCGCATCTGGCGCGGCGCGCGCCCTCCCACCGAAACCGTGCTGACCGAACTGCGCCAGCAACTCGCGCAACCTCACCTGCCGCTCCCATGAAGGCCCTCTGGCGCTGGCTTGTTCTGGTGGTGGTGGCGGCCATCGCGCTGCAGCTCTTTTTTGTGGCGCGCATTGCCCTGATGGTGGTGATCGATCCGCAGTCCACCAGTTTCGAGCGCTCCGAGGCCTGGCGCATCCGCACCACCAAAACCACCTTTCGCTGGCGCCAGCAATGGATGCCTTACACCCAGATTTCCGACCACCTTAAACGCGCGGTGATCGCTTCGGAAGACGGCAGCTTCATCAACCACGAGGGGGTTGATTGGGAAGCCCTGGAAAAGGCCTGGGAAAAAAACAGCAAGGCCGAAGCCCGGGCGCAGAATCTGACGGCGCGCACACCCACCCGTCCGCCCAAGGTGGTGGGCGGCTCCACCATCACCCAGCAACTGGCGAAGAACCTGTTTCTTTCAGGTGAGCGCACGCTTCTTCGCAAAGGGCAGGAATTCGTGCTGACGCTCATGCTGGAGGCGCTGCTGAGCAAACAGCGCATCCTCGAGATCTACCTCAACAGCGTGGAGTGGGGCGATGGTGTGTTTGGTGCCGAGGCCGCCGCGCAGCACTACTTCCGCAAGCCCGCCGCACGGCTTGGCAGTTACGAGGCCGCGCGCCTGGCGGTCATGCTGCCGCGCCCCAAATACTTCGAAACGCGTCCGAACTCAGGCTACCTCGCCAGCCGCGCCGCCACCATCCAGGCGCGCATGGGCGACGCCGAACTGCCCTGACGCCCGGGGGCAGCGAACCCCACGCAGTGAGGGAGCGTGGGGGCCAGTTACCATCACCCCCCATGCTTGCCAAGTTGATGAGTCTGTTTCTGCTGGGGTTGATCCGCGTTCTCACGGGCGCCCAGGCGCGCTGGTACGGCTGCCCGCCCAAGGCCGAGCAGCGCATCTACTTTGCCAATCACCAGAGCCACGCCGATCTGGTGATGATCTGGGCCGCGCTGCCGCTGGAGTTGCGCAGCATCACCCGTCCGATCGCGGCCAAGGACTACTGGACAAAAACGCCGTTCAAACAATGGATCACCACGGCCGTGTTCAACGCCGTGTACGTCGAGCGTGAACGCAAGGGCGACGAAGACCCGTTGCAGCCGCTGGCCGACGCCCTGACCAGTGGCGATTCGCTGATCATCTTCCCCGAAGGCACTCGCGGCAACGCCGAGGAGCCCCAACCCTTTCGCGCCGGCCTGTACAACCTGGCGTTGCGCTTCCCCGACGCGGTGTTGGTCCCCGCGTGGATCAACAACGTGCAGCGCGTCATGCCCAAGGGCGAGGTGGTGCCCGTGCCCATCCTGTGCTCGGTGACTTTTGGCGCCCCGATGCGGGTCGAGCCGGGTGAGGAATGCCGCGCCTTCCTGGACCGCGCCCGCAACGCCGTGATCGGGCTTCGGGATGTGTAGAACGGAGCACCCGGCATGAACCAGTTCCTGCGCAACATGAGCACCTCGCAGCAGATCAGCGCGCTGTTCATTTTTGTATTCGGGGTGTTGGCGCTGGTCAGCAGCGTGGCCTTTGTGCTGTCGCTGCGCGAAAAGTCGGACACCCAGCAGGGCGAGGCCCGCCAGTTCGAACAGCACAACTTCCAGCGCTTGCTCAGAACCTCCTGGATGATGGTGGTCGTGTTCTGGATCGGCTGGATCCTGGGCGAACGCGCAGCCACCATCCTGTTCGCGGTGGTCGCTTTTTTTGCATTGCGTGAATTCATTACCCTGTCACCCACCCGGCACGGCGACCACCGCAGCCTGGTGCTGGCCTTCTTTGTGGTGCTGCCCGTGCAGTTCTGGCTGGTGGCAACGCGTCACTTCGACCTGTTCACCGTGTTCATCCCGGTCTACGTGTTCCTGGCGCTGCCCGTGGTGAGCGCGCTGGCCAATGACCCGCACCGCTTTCTGGAACGCAACGCCAAGCTGCAGTGGGGCATCATGGTCTGCGTGTACGGCATGAGCCACGTCCCGGCGCTGCTGTTGCTGGAGTTTCCGCGCCAGCCCGGCCGCAATGCGTTCCTCGTATTCTTCCTCGTGTTTGTGGTGCAAAGCTGCATGATCGTGCAGCACCTGGTCAGCCGCAAACTGCGGCGGCGCCCACGCGCACCGGCCGTGAGCCAGGCGTTCAACTGGACAAGCTGGTTCATTGGCGTGGCAGTGGGCGGCGTGCTGGGCGGACTGTTGGCCGGCATCACGCCCTTCAAACCCGGACAGGCGCTGGCCGTTTCATTGATCGCCTGCGTGGCGGGGTCGCTCGGCCATCTGGTCATGAAGGCGCTCAAGCGCGATCGGGGCGTCACCAACTGGGGCGCGGGCGGCATCTCCGTGACCGGCGCCAGCGGATTGCTCGACCGGGTGGACGCGCTGTGTTTTGCGGCGCCGGTGTTTTTCCACTCGATTCGATGGATTTTTGGCCTCTAGCCCCCGTCAAATGGTCATTTTTAGCTCCTAAATAAGAAGCAGATGAGAATCCTCGGCATTGACCCCGGACTGCAGACCACGGGCTTCGGCGTGATCGACGCAGACGGGTCCTCGCTCCGCTATGTGGCCAGTGGCGCGATCACCACCACCCACCTGGACCGCGGCGATCTGCCCGCGCGGCTGAAGGTTCTGTTTGACGGCATCGGCGAGCTGGTGGCCCGCTACAGCCCGGACGTGGCGGCCGTGGAAATCGTGTTTGTCAACGTCAACCCGCAGGCCACGCTGCTGCTGGGGCAGGCGCGTGGCGCCTGCGTCACGGCCCTGGTGGCGCGCAACCTCGCCGTGGCCGAATACACCGCGCTGCAGATGAAGAAGGCGGTGGCCGGTTACGGCAAGGCAGGCAAACCCGAGGTGCAGGAGATGGTCAAGCGCGGGAATGGTGCGAATCGCCGCGGGCGGGCGCAAGCATGTGGTGGATGCCGGGCGGTTCCAGATCACCGCCGTCCGCAAGTCGCGCGAGGAGTTCCCGGTCGAGTTG
>JBGSNW010000457.1:0-1788 GCA_041739435.1 Burkholderiaceae bacterium | reverse complement strand
CGCAACTCGCCGGAGAGCGACAGTTCGCCGGCAAACTCCCAACCGGCGAGCCGGGCGCTCTCGATCTGGCCGCTGGCCGCCAGGATGCCCAGCGCGATGGGCAGGTCGAAGCGGCCCGAGTCCTTGGGCAGGTCGGCCGGCGCCAGGTTGACCGTGATGCGCTTGTTGCTGGGGAACTCCAACCCCGAGTTCTGGATGGCCGAGCGCACGCGTTCGCGCGCCTCTTTCACTTCGACGTCGGCCAGGCCCACCAGCGTGAAGCTGGGCAGGCCGTTGGCCAGATGCACCTCCACGGTGACGGCTTCGGCCTGCAACCCGAGCAGGGCACGGCTTTGCACCAAAGACAGGCTCATTGAAATTTTCTCCCAAATTTGGTGCGTGATGGACGTGGTGCGTGACGGGCCTGCCTGGGTGCACTGAAAGAGTGCAGAAAGGCGGAGCGTGCATCGGGGTTCAACGCGCCGATACGGATTCCGTGGACGCCACAGGGGCATCGTACGCGATGGCACGGTCCCTGCTTTGTCCCAGGTGAACCCCAACCCTACGGAGCTCTCCATGAAGTCACTCAAATTGAAAACCATCGTCGTTGCCACTCTCGCAGTTGTTCCCATGCTGGCCAGCGCCCAACTGTCGTCCAACGTCAGCGTCACCACGAACTACAAGTTTCGTGGACAAGACCAGGACATCATCAGCAACTCCGGCGGCTTGAAATCGCGCACCTTCAAGCCCGCGCTGCAAGGCGGGTTCGACTACGCATTCTCCAATGGCCTGTACGTTGGCAACTGGAATTCCAGCGTCAACTGGCTGCCGGGCAACTCCATCGAGATGGACTTCTACGGTGGCTACAAGGGCGAGATCATGAAAGGCCTGGGCTTTGACCTCGGCGCCATCACCTACCAGTACCCGGGCAACAGCAACGGCGAAACCACCGAGCTGTATGCCGGCCTGAGCTATGGCCCGGTCAGCGCCAAGTACTCGCGCACCGTTTCGAACGACTACTTCTTCTACGGCAGCAAAGCCGGGTACCTGAGCCTGGCATATGCCCAGGAAATCGTCAAAGGCCTGACGCTGAAGGCGTCGGTCGGGGCCACGCAGTTCAACAAATCCGCCAACCAGGACTTTGCAGACTACAGTGTGGGCGCCGCCTACGATCTGGGTGAAGGTTTCTCGTTGAGCGGTTCGGTGGTGGGCGCAAGCAAGAAGTCGTTCTACGGCTCGCCCAACAAGAGCCGCGTGATCGTGGCCATCAGCAAATCCATGTGAGCGGACTTTACAGACCGCCAGAAAGGCTTGAAAAATGAAACTCGTCACAGCCATCATCAAACCCTTCAAACTCGACGAGGTGCGTGAAGCCCTCTCGGGCATGGGGGTGCAGGGCATCACTGTCACCGAGGTCAAGGGCTTTGGCCGCCAGAAAGGCCACACCGAGCTGTACCGCGGCGCCGAGTACGTGGTGGACTTCCTGCCCAAGGTCAAGATCGAAGCCGCGGTGTCCGACGACCTCGTCGAGCGCGTGATCGAAGCCGTCGAGGGAGCCGCCCGCACCGGCAAGATCGGCGACGGGAAAATTTTTGTCTACGACCTGGAGCAAGTCGTACGCATCCGCACCGGCGAGACCGGCAAGGAAGCGCTGTAAGCACACCGCCCGTTACAAGAAAGAAACGAACATGAAAAAACTACTTGTTTCCCTGTTGCTGGGGTTGAGTCTGTTGACCAGCGGCACCATGACGATGGCCCAGGCGCCCGCGGCCACCGCCTCGGCGCCCGAGGCTGCTGCCGCAGCGCCAG
>JBGSNW010000455.1:0-2510 GCA_041739435.1 Burkholderiaceae bacterium | reverse complement strand
CGGTGAAGACGAAGCCCAGGTTCAGGTCGTTTTCTGAGGGGCGAACGGCGTCGGTGAGCCAGGCGAATGCGCCGGTGTTGGCAAACATGTTGGTGAAAAAGGCCCACAGGCGGCGGTAATCGTCGGCGGCCAGCAAGGCCTCGGCGTCGGGGCGGATCAGAAAGTTCATGTAGGCGCTGGCCGCCTGTTGCGCGGGGCTGTTGCGCAGCTCGCGCCAGAAGGTGCCGGGGTGCGGCGAGTTGACGATGGCCAGCTTCTTCGCCAGCCCGGGCCGCTGGTTGGCCAGGTTCCAGGCCACGGCGCCGCCCCAGTCGTGCGCCACGAGGCATTCCAGAACACCACCTTCCTGCGCGATCAACGCCGCGATGTCCTCCACCAGGTGCTTGGGGCGGTAGGCGCTCACCTCGGGGGGCGCGCTGGAGCGCTCAAAGCCGCGCAGGTTGGGCGCCACGCAGCGGTAGCCGCCGTTTTCAGGTTTCGAAAAGTGCAGCAGCATCGCGTCCCACACGAACGCGCCTTCGGGAAAACCGTGCAGGAACATCAGCACCGGGCGGCCCTTGTCGCCCGCGCTGCGGCAGCTCAGGGTGATGCCGTGGGGCAGCGGCTGGAGGTAGGTGGAGACGGTGTGGGTGGTCATCAGATGCTATTAATTAAGTAGCTTCTGAAGACCATTGCACGGGGGCTGAGGGCAATTATTCTTCAGAATCCGGGTTTTCGGGTGGCGCGGCGGTCGCGGCGGCTGCCGGGGCGGGCGGATGTGCCCATTGCCACAGCGTCCAGGCCGCGTCGTCCACGCCCTGTCGCTTGAGCGCCGAAAAGAGTTTGACCTCGCCGCCGCCGGCCTGCAGTCGCGCAATCGACAGCGCCTTGGTCTGGTCGGCGCGGGTGAGCTTGTCGGCCTTGGTGAGCAGCACCAGGAACTTCAGGCCCGCTTCGACCCGGGGGCGGATGACGTCGAGCAGCACTTCGTCGAGTTCGGTCAGGCCGTGGCGGGGGTCGCACAGCAGCACCACGCCGATGAGGTTTTCGCGCGTGACCAGGTAATTGGCCATGACCTGCTGCCAGCGGATCTTGTCCTGCTTGGGCACGGCGGCGTAGCCGTAGCCGGGCAGGTCGGCCAGCACGGCGTCGGTCAGGTTCTGCTTGCCCAGCGAAAACAGGTTGATGTGCTGGGTGCGGCCGGGCTTCTTGGAGGCAAACGCCAGCTGGTTTTGTTGCGTCAGGGTGTTGATGCAGGTGGACTTGCCGGCGTTGGAGCGGCCGACGAAGGCGATCTCGGGTACCTGCAGCGGCGGCAGGTGGTGGAGCTGGGCGGCGGTGGTCAAAAAACGGGCGGTGTGCATCCAGCCCATGGCGGTTTTGGCGTCGGCGTCCGACAGGGAGGGCGGGCTGGGGCGGGCAGGGGTGGTGGGGGTGGTCATGGATGAGAAGCGGAAAACCCGCCCCGGCATTGTAGAATCATGGGGTTTTGCGCCTCACAAAAGACCTTTGAACCATGAAGCTGCTTGCCTCCTTTTTGATCGCCGCCGCCTTCGCGGCCCCCGTGCTGCCCGTGCACGCTGCCGGTGAAGCCCCCAAGCCCCAGGTGGCGCCCAAGCCCGATCTGGCCAAGGGCGAAGCCAGCTTTGCGGCCTGCGCGGCCTGTCATGGCGCCGACGGCAATTCGGGCACGCCGGCCTACCCCAAGCTGGCGCAGCAGCATCCGCAGTACCTTGTCAAGCAACTGCAGGAATTCAAATCGGGCAAACGCGACAACGCCATCATGAAGGGCTTTTCCGCGGGGCTGAGCGAGGCCGACATGAAGAACATCGCCTACTGGCTGGCGTCCAAGCCCGCCAAACCCGGTTTTGCCAAAGAGAAAAACCTGGTCACGCTGGGCGAGAAGATTTACCGCGGTGGCGTGGCCGACCGCCAGATTGCCGCCTGTGCCGGCTGCCACAGCCCCAACGGTGCCGGTGTACCGGCGCAGTTCCCGCGCCTGTCGGGCCAGCAGTCTGAATACGTCGCGGCCCAACTGATCGCGTTCCGTGACGGCGTTCGCAAGAACAACGCCATGATGACGGACGTGGCCGCCAAGCTCAACGACCGCGAGATCAAGGCCCTGGCCGACTACGTGGCCGGTCTGCGCTGAGGCAACCACTGCGCGGGCCACCATGTGGCTCGGGCGGCGTTGCGGGGCCCGTCCGGCAAGCCTCGCAACCTTCAAGGTCGCCCCGGTTCCCGGGCACCCGCACCTGCCCTGCGCTGCACGCCGCCTGCTGCGCCGCGTCGCCTCTCCCCTTGCGGGGCTTCTCCGCGCCAACGTGGTTTCCCCACTGGAATTTTGTAAGAATGGCTGCGGCGACACGACCCACGTGACCACAAGGACCGCACCATGCTCATCCGCTCCCACCGCGACGGTTTCATCCACCCCGCTGCCAGCGAAATCACGCCGCAACACATTTACCAGAGCCGGCGCGAGCTGATTCGCCTCATGGCCACAGGAGTGGCGGGCGCGGCGATGGCGTCGC
>JBGSNW010000425.1:0-5038 GCA_041739435.1 Burkholderiaceae bacterium | reverse complement strand
GTCAGGTCGCCGTGGAGCAGGGCCAGCTGGATGGCCGCGATGGTGCGGCCCGGAATCGCGCGCAGCCAGGTCGGGTCGATCGCCAGTGACGCCCCAAGATCGGGGTTGCGGGCGCCCAGCAGGGCCTCGTCCGGCAGGGCTTGCACGAACGAGTAGCGCGTGAATTCCGAATGCCGCTCCCACTTGAGGGTGTTGCCCCCGGTACGCAGACGCACGAAATTGTTGGCCAATGCCTCCGGCGCGAGCCCCTGCTGGTCCGGCAGGCGGCGCAGGTGCGTCCATTCGGCCTCGCGCGTGACGCCCGCGTTGAGCACGGCCACGTACACGATGAGCGCGGGCAGGCGCACCCGCGCCGACGGCCGTGCATGCACCTCGTTGTGCAGCACGGCGCGCAAGGCATCGTCCGCGGGAAGCAGGGAGGCCGCCACGGGCCCGTCCACGCGTTCTGAAGGGGTGCTCATCGGCCCCATTGTGCCGCCTGTCGGGGGGAGGCACTCAAGCGATTCAGCGCACGAACAACAGGTACAGCAGGCCGAAAATCAGGCCCAGCTGGAGCAGCTTGTAGAGTGGCCGGTTGAATTGTTTGATGCGCCGGGCCACCCCCTTGATCCGGTGCACACCAACATACAGCCGGTTGACCACGCCCACGCGGTCGCTGGGCAGGTTCTGGGTGGCGGTGGCGCGCCCCAGGAAGCCGCCCACCGCGCGGTTCAGTCCGCCCAGCCAGTGGGGCCGCAGCGGCCGCTCGACATCGCAGAAAAAAATGAGGCGGTCCTGGCTGGAGCGGTTTTCGGCCCAGTGGACGAAGGTTTCGTCAAACAGCACGTCTTCGCCGTCCCGCCATGAATAGCTCTCGCCGTCCACCACGATGCGGCAGGCGTCGGTGTTGGGTGTGACCAGCCCCAGGTGGTAGCGCAGCGAGCCGGCGAACGGGTCGCGATGGGGGTTCAGGCGCGCACCGGCCGGCAGCAGGGTGAACATGGCCGCCTTGACGCCCGGCACCTGATTGACCAGCGCCACCGTGCGCGGGCACAGCAGCTGCGCCGAGGGCAGGGGCTGGTCGTACCACTTGAGATAAAACCGCTTCCAGCCTTCCTTGAAAAACGAGTTGAACCCCGCGTCGTTGTTCTTGAGCGCGGCCTGGATATGCCCCTGGCTGGACAGCAGCAGGGCTTCGTCGCGGATTTCCTTCCAGTGGGTGCGAAACAGTTCCAGCCCCGGCGTGCCGCGCGGGTCCAGGTACGGTCGGGGCGGCACCGCCGAAAAAAGATAGAGCAAGGCATTGACCGGCGCCAGGATCGACGAGTGGTTGAACAACTGGCGCAGGAACGGCAGCCGCACCTTGCCGCGAAAATGCACGTACAGCACGCTCGCCGTGAACACCGCGAGAAAAACATATCTGGGCGAAAGCGAAATATCAGGCATGCGGGGCGGCCATCCGAAAAACTCCGGCACTGCCGGGTCAACCGGCCAGGGCGCCGTGCGACCCGGTCCGGACTGCCAACTGTACACAGACTGCACCCTGGCGCGCAAACCGCCATGCCAAGGATGCGGGAGAATGGGGCCCACCCGCCACCCCACACTGCCACGAAGGTCTTTGAATGAAACTACCCCGTCAACTTCTCTGGTCCATGGGCGGGCTCCCCAAGTGGGTGCAGGCGTGGGTGCTCGGCCTGATCGTCGTCAATGCGGCGTCGTTCGCATTCCTGCACTCCGAGGTCGGGCGCTGGACGGCGGCGGCGGCGCTTGTGGTGTGTGTGTTCAACATCCCCATGATGCTGGTCCAGCAAGGCCTGACCCGACTGCTTTCGCTGCCACATTTTGTGTGGTTTGCGCTCGTGGTCTACCTGGCCGGGCAGCTGTTCGGCGCCAACCCGCTCCCCGCGGGCAGCGTGCGCACCTATGCCCTCGTCGTGCTGGCCGTCAACAGCATTTCACTGGTGTTCGACGTGATCGAGGTGTTTCGCTGGCTGCGCGGCGAGCGCGAAGTGCTGGGCCTGCGGGCGCCCAAGGCGCCGTTGGCCTGAAGGACTGAAAACCGCCCGACCTCCGGGCGTGTTGAATTCCACGTAAATCTGACCCCTCTGGACGGAGTTTTTTCGTCCAACTTTGACCCCTTGAGTAAGGTCTCCTGCTTGTTTTTTGAGCAGGAGGGTTCAAGGAGTGATCAACGTGGGAACACTGGCAAAGATCCGCAGGATGCACCTGCGCGATGGCCTTCCAATCAAAGAGATCGAGCGGCGCACGGGCCTGGCCAGAAACACCATCAAGGTGTGGCTGCGCAAGGGCGAGATGGTCCAGCCCAAGTACCCCCAGCGGGTGGTGGTGAGCAAGCTCGACGGCTTTTCCGAGACGCTGGCGACCTGGCTCAAGGCCGACCAGCACCGCGGCAAACGCGATCGCCGCACCATCAAGGCCCTGTATGAAGCCCTGACCGAGCAGGGGTACACCGGCGGCTACGGCCGGGTGGCCGCCTTTGCCCGGCGCTGGCGAGAGGATCAGTCGGGCAAGGTCGGCAAGGCCGCCTTCGTTCCTTTGAAGTTTGCGCTGGGCGACGCGTTCCAGTTCGACTGGAGCACCGAATACGCCTGGGTGGGTGGGCTGCGCCGGCGCCTGGAGGTGGCGCACACCAAGCTGTGTGGCAGCCGGGCCTTCTGGCTGGTGGCCTATCCGACCCAGAGCCACGAGATGCTGTTCGATGCCCATGCCCGGGCGTTTGCCGCCTTCGGCGGCGTGCCCCAGCGCGGCATCTACGACAACATGAAGACCGCCGTGGACAAGGTTGGCGCGGGCAAGAAGCGCGTGATCAATGCGCGCTTTGAAGCCATGACCGGCCACTACCTGTTCGAGCCCGAGTTCTGCAACGTCGCCAGCGGCTGGGAGAAGGGCATCGTGGAGAAGAACGTGCGCGACCGGCGCAGCAGCATCTGGCACAAGGCACTCAAGCAACGCTGGCCCAGCTTGGAGGCGCTCAACGACTGGCTGGCCCAGGAGTGCCGCGCCGCGTGGGCCGAGCTCAACCACCCCGAGTGGCCCACGCTGAAGGTGGCCGACGTGCTGCAGGACGAACAACTGCGCCTCATGCCCAACCCCAAGCCGTTTGATGGTTACGTGGAGGTGCTGGCCCGGGTCTCCAGCACGGCGCTGGTGCACCTGCAGCGCAACCGCTACAGCGTGCCGACCGAACACGCCCACGAGGTGGTCAGCCTGCGCCTGTACCCCGAACGCATTGATGTGGTGGCCGAGAACACCCGCATCGCCAGCCATGCGCGCAGCTTCGAGCGCAGCCTGACCTTCTACGACTGGCGCCATTACGTGAGCCTGATCGAACGCAAGCCCGGGGCGTTGCGCAACGGTGCGCCCTTCGAGACCCTGCCCGAGCCATTGAAGAAGCTGCAGGCTATCCTGCTGCGCCACGAAGGCGGCGACCGGGTGATGGCACAGGTGCTGGCGGCCGTGCCGGTGCATGGTCTGGAGCCGGTGCTGGTGGCGGCCGAGCTGGCGCTGGAAAGCGGCAAACCCAGTGGCGAACATGTGCTCAACGTGCTGGCGCGTTTGAAGACGGGCAGCCAGGTCGCTGACCTTCAGGAGGCCAGAACCCCCTTGACGCTGACGGTGCAGCCGCTGGCCAATGTGCAGCGCTACGACCGGCTGCGCGCGGTGGATGGCGACGACGGCCCAGGAGCACAGCCATGAGCCAGGCCATCATCACAGCGCTCAAGGCATTGAAGCTGCACGGCATGGCCGCCAACTACCCCGAAGTGGCCGCGCAGGCGCGGCATACCGAGTTCAGTCCCGAGGCGTTCCTGGGTCAGTTGCTGCGCGCCGAACAGGCCGAGCGCACGGTGCGCTCCATGGCGTACCAGATGGGCGCAGCCCGCTTCCCCGCCCACCGCGATCTGGCGGGCTTTGAATTCAGCCAGGCCGGTGTGGACGAAGCTCTGGTGCGCACGCTGCATGGTGGCCAGTTCATTGACGCGGCCCACAACGTGGTGCTCATCGGCGGACCGGGTACGGGCAAGACCCACCTGGCCACGGCCATCGGCATTGAGGCCATTCAGAAGCACGGCAAACGGGTGCGGTTCTTCTCGACCGTGGAGCTGGTCAATGCGCTGGAGCTGGAGAAGAGCCAGGGCAAGGCCGGGCAGTTGGCTCACCGGCTGGTTTACATGGACCTGGTGATCCTCGATGAACTGGGCTACCTGCCGTTCAGCCAGGCCGGTGGTGCCTTGCTGTTCCACCTGATCTCCAAGCTCTACGAGCGCACCAGCATGTTGATCACGACCAACCTGAGCTTCGGGGAATGGAGCCAGGTGTTCGGCGACGCGAAGATGACGACGGCGCTGCTGGACCGGTTGACCCACCACTGTCACATCGTGGAGACCGGCAACGAGAGCTGGCGGTTCAAACACTCCAGCGCTGCAGCGAAGACAGGCCCGAGAAAGAAGTCCCGGGCGACCCAGAACGAGACGACTGAGAAAGGAGAAACCGATGCACCAACGGTAGACTTATCCACAGACGCGTAGCCCGGCTACACCCCAACAGGTGGGGTCAATATTGGATGGAAAACCGGGGTCAGGATTGCGTGGAAATCAACACGGTGGGAGTACCCATCTGAAACCCATGCGTGGCCCCGAAGCAGGGACTGTGGACAACTTTCCCTCCCCCGGACCCCCACCCTGTCCGTTGGTGCTCGAAGAACGACTTTCCCACCGCGGCGGTCCGTTCGTCGCAGGCGACGACCGCCGCCGTGGAAAAGTCTTGCTGGTATGAAATTGCTGAAGAGGACGCAGGGCGTTTGCTCACAACACACAGGTTCTTTTCGAGGGTCGCTCGGCTTTACCCACCGAGGCTCTTCATTTGGAAATGTGGGTAAGAAAAAAGCCTCGCCTTCACTCTGCAAGGTGGCTCTTACCAACAAAAAACAGCTGAATTCTGTTCTAGAACGGAATGTCGTCGTCCATGTCGTCAAAGCCGCTGGCCGGTTTGGCCGGGGCCTGGCGCGGGGCGGCGGCGGGTGGCCTGGAGGCGGGGGCCG
>JBGSNW010000415.1:0-6456 GCA_041739435.1 Burkholderiaceae bacterium | reverse complement strand
CAGGCCCGCGCGGATCGCCAGTTCGGCCGCGGCCAAGGCCGTCAGCGGGGTGAGTTCGGCCGGCTTGATGATGACCGGGCAGCCGGCCGCCAGGGCCGGTGCCACCTTGCGCGTGATCATGGCCAGCGGGAAGTTCCACGGCGTGATGGCCGCGCAAACGCCAATGGGTTGCTTCAGAACCAGCAGGCGGCGGTTGTTGTCGAACTGCGGCAGCGTCTCGCCGTTGACGCGCTTGGCTTCCTCGGCAAACCACTCCACGAAGCTCGCGCCGTAGGCGACTTCGCCCTTGGCTTCGGCAAAGGGTTTGCCTTGCTCGGCGGTCATGATGCGGCCCAGGTCTTCCTGGTTGGCCATGAGCAGATCAAACCATTTGCGCAACAGGATGCTGCGCTCCTTGCCGGTCTTGGCTTTCCACGCCGGCCAGGCGGCGTTGGCGGCGGCAATGGCGGCTTCGGCGTCGGCCGGCCCCAGATTGGCCGCGTCGGCCAGCTTCAGGCCGTTGGACGGGTCGTTGACGTCAAAACGACTGGCGCCCTTGACCCACTGGCCGTTGATCAGGCCGTCGGTCTTGAGCAGGGTGGGGTCCTTGAGAAGGGCCAGGGGGGAGGTTTTCATGTCCATGGGGGTCTCGCTCGGTTCGCAAAAAAGTAGAGGGTAGTCTCAAATTCGGCATGTTGCCATCAACGGTATTTCACACCCGGCAGCACACACAACATTTCAAACAGAAGGTTGGCGCCCAGCAGGGCGGTGTTGCCGCTGGTGTCGTAGGCCGGGGACACTTCGACCAGGTCGCAGCCCACCAGGTTCAGCCCGCGGCAGCCGCGCACGATCTCCAGCGCCTGGGGCACGGTCAGACCGCCAATCTCGGGCGTGCCGGTGCCGCCAGCGTAGGCCGGGTCGATGCCATCGATGTCGAAGCTCAGGTAGGTGGGCGTGTCCGGGCCGACCTTCTCGCGGATCTGCGCCATCAATGGCGCCAGGCTGCTCCACCAGACTTCGTGCGCCGGCACCACGGTGAATCCCTGCTGGCGCGGCCAGTCAAAATCTTCAGCGGAATAACCGCTGCCGCGCAGGCCGATCTGCCAGACCTTGTCGCCGATCAGCAGGCCTTCTTCCACTGCGCGGCGAAACGGCGTGCCGTGCGCGATGGCCTCGCCAAACATGTCGGGGTTCACATCCGCGTGCGCGTCCACGTGGACCAGTGCCACCGGTCCGTGCCTTGCCTTCATGGCCCGCAGGATCGGCAGGGCGATGGTGTGGTCGCCGCCGAGCGTGAGCGGGATGCAGCCGGCCTCGATGATGGGCCGGTAGTGCTGCTCGATGAGGTCCACCGACTTCAGCAGGTTGTAGGTGTTGATCGCCACGTCGCCCAGGTCGGCCACTTGCAGCGCGTCGAACGGCGCGGCGCCGGTGGCCATGTTGTAGGGGCGGATCAGGCACGACTCGGCGCGGATCTGGCGCGGGCCGAAACGCGCGCCCGGACGGTGGCTGGTGCCGATGTCCAGCGGGACGCCGATGAAGCCGGCGTTCAGACCCACCGGCGAAGCGGCAACGGGCAGCCGCATCATGCTGGCCAGGCCGCCGAAACGCGGCATGTCATTGCCGCCCAGCGGCTGGTTGAAGGCGGTTGGCGGGTTCATGGGCGCTGTGATGCGGTCACTTTCGCCGCCCGCGCAGCCACTCCAGCGTGAGCATCAGCGCGGTGGTGAACAGGATCAACAGCGTGGCCACGGCGGCGATGGTGGGCGAGATGTTTTCGCGGATGCCGGTGAACATCTGGCGCGGCAGCGTGACCTGCTCGGGGCCGGCCAGGAACAGCGTGACCACGACCTCGTCGAACGAAGTGGCGAAGGCGAACAGCGCACCCGAGATCACGCCGGGTGCGATCACGGGCAGGGTGACGCGGAAGAAGGTTTCCAGCGGGCTGGCGCCCAGGCTCAGGCTGGCCTTGACCAGGTTCTGGTTGAAGCTCTGCAGCGTGGCCAGCACCGTGGTCACGACGAAAGGCGCGCCCAGGGCGGCGTGCACCAGGATCAGCCCGAGATAGCTGTCGTTGAGGCCGAACTTCGCGAAATAGAGATAGCTGCTCACGCCGACCACCACGATCGGCACCACCATGGGCGCGATCAGCAGGCTGGTGATGAACCCCTTGCCGAAAAACCGCGCGTGGGCCAGCCCCATGGCGGCCAGCGTGCCCAGCGTCGTGGCCAGCAGGGTGGCCAGCGGTGCCACGATGAAACTGTTGCGCGTGGCGCGGGACCAGTCGTCCGAATGCCACATTTCGCGGTACCACCTGAGCGACCAGCCCTCGATGGGATAGGCCAGGAAGGAGCTGTCGCTGAACGACAGCGGGATGATCACGACCACCGGCAGCAGCAGGTACACCAGCACCGCGATGCCGGCCACGCGCAGGGCGTACCAGCCCAGCTTGTCCAGCACGTTGTAGTAGGCGGGGAAAGTGGGCAGGAGTTTCATGGCGTTTGGCGGATCAGCCCAGACTGAGTTCGGTCCGGGAAACCTTGCGGTACAGCGCGTACAGCACCATGGTGGCGGTCAGCAGCACCGAACCCAGTGCGCAGGCCATGCCCCAGTTGACTTCGACGTTGGTGTACTGCGCCACGTAGTAGCTGAGCATCTGGTCGGCCGGGCCGCCCAACAGGGCCGGCGTCACGTAATAGCCGAGGCAGGTGATGAACACCAGCAGGCCACCGGCCGCCACGCCAGGATAGGTCTGTGGCAGATAGACCCGCACGAAGCCGGACAGCGGCGTGCTGCCCAGCGAAACAGCGGCCCGCAGGTAATTGGGCGGGACCGATTTCATCACGCTGTACAGCGGCAGGATCATGAAGGGCAGCAGGATGTGCACCATGGCGATGATCACGCCCACACGGTTGAACAGCAGGGGAATGGGCGCGTCGGTCAGGCCCAGCCAGACCAGGAAGCGGTTGACGAGGCCGTTGGTCTGCAGCAGGACGATCCACGCGGCGATGCGAACCAGCACCGATGTCCAGAAGGGCAGCAGCACCAGGATCAACAGGATGTTGGCCTTGCGTTCGGGCAGCGTGCTCAGCCAGTACGCCAGCGGATAGCCCAGGAGCAATGCGACCAGCGTGACGATGGCGCTGATCTGGAAGGTGCGACCCAGGATGTCGGCGAAAGCGGCGGCGCCGGGGTCGACCCGGGTGATGCCGCCATCGGCGGCGCGCTTGAGGTCCAGCGAGGCCAGCAGGTAGTCCGGCGTCCAGCGCGAGCTGTTTTGGGCGATGGCGTGCCAGTAGGGCAATTCCTGCCAGCGGGCGTCATGCGCCACCAGGCGGTCGCGCGCGTCCTCGGGGCTTTGCGCTTCGCCCAGGGGCAAGGCGCGGTAGGTGCCCATCACCAGCGAGCGCGCACCACTGACCTCACTGTTGAGCCGCCGTGCCAGCACACCGACCCGCGCGGTTTCCTGGATGGCGCTCAAATCGGCGATAACGGCCGCGTAGGCCGCCGCGGGCGGCGGACTGTTGCGGTCCCAGTGGGCAAGCGCCTGCCCCGTGCGGGGCAGGGCGTCCGCGACTTCCGGGTTTTCAATGGCGCGGACCAGCAACGAGGCCAGCGGAACCAGGAAGAACACCAGCAAAAACGCCAGCAAGGGCAGCGTCAAGGCCAGCGCGCGCAATTTCCTGCGCCGCTCGGCGCGGTGCAGTTGCGCGACAAGTCCGGTTCCGCCGCGGCTCATTACTGGGCAGCCCAGGCCGAGAAGCGCTTCTCCAGGGCCTCACCCTGGTCGGCCCAGAAGCCGATGTTGAACTGCAATGCGCTCTTGCCGTTGGCGGGCGAGGTGGGCAGCAGGCCCAGCACCTTGGCATCGAGCTTGGTCAGCGCCTTGTTGTTGGTCGGGCCGTAGCTGATGTTGCGGGCGTATTCGGCCTGGGCATCGGGCGAGCTGGCCATGGCGATGAACTTCAATGCAGCTTCCTTGTTGGGCGTGCCCTTGGGCATGACCCAGTAGTCCAGGTCGTAGATGCCGCCGGTCCAGGTGATCTTGAGGTTCTTGCCTTCACGTTGCGCGGCGTCGATGCGGCCGTTGTAGGCCGTGGTCAGGGTCACGTCGCCGGCCACCAGGAATTGCGGCGGCTGCGCGCCGGCTTCCCACCACTGGATGTTCGGCTTGAGTTCGGTCAGTTTCTTGAACGCGCGCTCGGCACCGTCCTTGGTGGCGAGCACCTTGTACACGTCGGCGGGCTTGACGCCGTCGGCCATCAGCGCGAACTCGAGGTTGTAGCGCGCGCCCTTGCGCATGCCGCGCTTGCCCGGGAATTTCTTGGTGTCCCAGAAATCGGCCCAGGTGGTGGGCGCGGTCTTGAGCTTGTCGCCGTTGTAGGCCATCACGGTGGACCAGACGAAGGCGCCGACGCCACACTCGTGCACGGCCGCTTTCTGGAAATCGGCCTTGTTGCCGATCTTGCTCCAGTCGATCTTCTCGAACAGGCCTTCGTCGCAACCGCGGTTGACGTCCGGGCTCTCGACCTCGACAACGTCCCAGGTCACTTTCTTGGCCTCGACCATGGCCTTGATCTTGGCCTGTTCGCCGTTGTATTCCACGGCCGTGATCTTCCCGCCGCCGGCCTTGTCGTAGGCCTCGAAGTAGGCTTTCTTTTGCGCCGCACCGTTGGCGCCGCCAAAGTTCACCACGGTGATCTGGCTCTGGGCCAGGGCAGGCAGGCTGGCCATCACGGCCACGGCCAGAAGAACGGGTTTGAGTTTCATGGGGTCTTCTCCTAGGGGTTGAGGAACGGGGGGGACGGGGGAAAGAAAAAAAGGGGTCAAAGGTAAATGCGCAGGTGTTGCGGCGGCACGTGCAAGGTGACCGACTGCCCTGCCGCCATCTGGCCCAGGTGCTGCAGCGGCACCTTGACGCTGATCTCGGGCTGGCCCGGAACCTCGCAGCGCAGGCGAAGGTGGTCGCCAAAATAGATCACGTCATTGATGGAGGCCTGCAGACGGTTGCCGCTGCCGCCGTGGGCATCCGCCACCGCCAGCCGTTCCGGCCGGATGCTGCATTGCACCTTGTCGCCGGGCTGGGCCTGGTTGACGTTGACGCCCGACAGCTGCGCACCATCGGCCAACCGCACGTCGCAATGCTCGCCATGGCTTTGCACGACCGTGGCGTCCAGCACCGAGTTGTCGCCCACGAAGCTGGCGACAAAGCGGTTGGCGGGGGTTTCGTACAGGCGATCAACCTGGTCGATCTGCTGGATCACGCCGTCGTTGAAAACGGCCACGCGGTCCGACATGGTGAGCGCCTCGGACTGGTCGTGCGTGACGTAGACGAAGGTCACGCCCAGGCGGCGGTGCAGCGCCTTGAGTTCGAGCTGCATGTGTTCGCGCAGCTGTTTGTCCAGGGCGCCGAGTGGTTCGTCCATCAGCACGAGCTGGGGGTCGAACACGAGCGCGCGCGCCAGGGCCACGCGCTGTTGCTGGCCGCCCGAGAGCTGCGAGGGGTAGCGGCTCCCCATGGCGTTCATCTGGACCATGTCGAGCGCGCGCTGCACCCGGCTTTCGCGGTCACTCTTGCCAAGCCTTCGCACGCTCAGCGGATACGCGATGTTGTCGGCCACGGTCATGTGCGGGAACAGCGCGTAGTTCTGGAACACCATGCCGAAGTTGCGTTTGTGCGGCGGCGTGCGCGTGATCGGCACGCCGTTGAGGCTGATCTCACCCGCGGTGGGCGACTCGAAGCCGGCCAGCATCATGAGCGTGGTGGTCTTGCCCGAGCCTGACGGCCCCAACAACGAGAGGAATTCGCCTTTCTGGATTTCCAGGTTCAGGTCCTGGACCACCAGGGTGCGGCCGTCGTAGGTCTTTTGCACACCGGCGAAGGTGACGAGTGCGGTGCTCTGGGTCATGAACGCGATGGAATCCTGTGAGGTGCTGCGGAATGCTCAGGGCCTGGCATGCAATCCTTGTGCCCGGCGGCATCGGGTGACTGTACCGGCCCTTGCGCCCGCGCGGTAGGGCCCGTGGCGCGATTCCGTTGGAGCGGGATCAAGCACTTGCACCCTGCAGGGCGGCAAGGCTGGCCGCGAGGATGTCCAGGCCTTCGTCAAGGATGGCATCGCTGGCCGTCAGCGGCACCAGGATGCGCACCACATTGCCGTGGGTTCCGCAGGTCAGCAGGATCAGGCCCCGACGGGTGGCTTCGCTGGCCAGCGCCTTGGTCAGATCGGCATCGGGTTGTTGCGGCTGGCCGCGCTGGCACAGCTCGATGGCCACCATGGCGCCCAGGCCACGCACTTCGGCAATGCAATTGTGCTCACCGGCCAGTTTCTGCAGTCGGCTGACGATGTGTTGACCGATGTCGCGGCTGCGCTGGAGCAGGTTTTCCTGCTCAAAGACATCCAGCACCGCGAGTGCCGCGGCGCAGGCCAGCGGGCTGCCGGCATAGGTGCCGCCGAGGCCACCCGGCGCGGGGGC
>JBGSNW010000396.1:0-2224 GCA_041739435.1 Burkholderiaceae bacterium | reverse complement strand
ACGTCGACCGACCGAACCGGCCGGTCGACCACGGGCAGCTCGCGGTAGTCGGCCTCCAGCCGCTGCATGGCCGAGTCTTCCGGGCTGGCACTTGCGGCCGCGTGTTCGATCGCGGCGAGTTCGTCGTCCACCGCCTGGTAGTAGCCCTGCGGCAGCGCCTGGTCGTATTCGTGCGCCCCCTGATTCAGGAATTCGTGGAATACATGGTTCTGGATGGCGGTCTGGGGACGCGCCAGCAGGGGCATGGCGGGCAGGTTTTGCAGACCCGCGGCAGCATCACCGCCACTGAAACCACCCCCTCCAGCCGTACCCCCCGTGCCCGGACCCCGCCCGGGTGCTGCGGTGCCATCGCCCCCGCCACCACCCGAGCCACCACCAAAACCGTCACCGGGGCCGCCCTGGAAACGCGCGGCGGGTCTGGCACCTGCCCCCGGTGCATCGACGGCGAGGCGCACGCGGTAACCTGCTTCGGCCACGTTGGCGCGGCGCAGCTGTTCGGTGGCGCTGAGATAGAGCGTATGAAGTTCGGCGGCAAAGGGTTTGCCGAGGTGGCGCAGGCACAGGGCGCGGATCTCGGCGTCGGGCTCGGTCTTGGCCAGCATTTCGCGCAAGGCGCCGGCAAAAATTTCAGGCCGCAGCGGGTTCATTTCGGGGCGGATCACGTCTTCGCCCAGCAGGGAGCTCATGAGTGCATCGAGGTCGGACAGCGGGGCTTCCACCGCCGGCATCAGAACCTGCAGCAGCCGGGAGGATTCCAGGTCTTCGGCCACCTTGTCATCGTCCACGAGACTCAGATCGGCAAAGCTGGAGCGTCGCGCCTCGGTCGGGGCGACCGCCCCGGTTTCGGCCGCGGCAGCCATCAATCGTTTTTTCAGGACATGGGGAAAGGTCTGCAGCCATTCGAGCTTGTACTTCAACAGGCCCCGCCAGGCCAGGCCGATGCGGTCACGCGTGGCAACTTCGCGGCTTTTGTATTCGGCGGTCTGAAGATCGGGGACCACCACGTCGAGGCAATGCTCAAGCAATGCGGAGGACTGCGCCACCACATTCTCAAGACACTGCCGCAGCAGGGGAGAACGATCCGCCATGTTCAAACTTCGGGCTTACACGAGCTGAAAAAACCGATTATGCAAGTGATTGTTGGGCAGAAGCATGCGCTGGAAATATTCGGTTGCAGTTGTCCGGCCGTTCTGTCGCAAGTGACCGCCGTGATGGCCATTGTTTATGGATCAGATTCAAGGCCTAAAAGGCCCTTATCCCCCGTGATTATTTGAGCTTACGCTATTTTGTTGATAGCAGTCGAATTTTCGGCGGTGTCCGTGCCGATAGCGGGCAGATGGGCACACCGTATTGCGCGTCGGTGTCGATGAATGTGGGGATCGGAGTGCGGTTGTTGTGGCGGGTGCTACATTGGCAAGGGCAACCGGGCGTTGTGCGCGGCACGGCCCATCCCTGCGGAGCGCCCTGACGCCATGACCGTTCGCAACCTTCACCATCTGTTCGCACCCCGGTCCGTGGCGGTGATTGGGGCGTCAGACCGCCCTCAAAGCCTGGGGGCGACGCTGATGCGCAATCTTCAGAACGGTGGCTTTGCCGGCCCCGTCTGGCCTGTCAATCCGAAACACGACCGCGTGGCGGGGCAACCCGCCTTTCGCCACGTGGCCAGCCTGCCCGCACCGCCGGATCTGGCGGTGATCTGCACGCCCGCCGCCACCGTGCCCCAGCTCATTGAAGAGCTGGGGCGCTGCGGATCGCGGGCCGCGATCGTGTTGACGGCGGGCTTGTCCGCGCCGGCAACGTTGGGTGGGCCCAGTCTGCGGCAGGCCATGCTGGACGCGGCCCGGCCGTACTTGCTGCGCATCCTGGGGCCCAACTGTGTGGGTTTGCTGGTGCCTGGCATCGGTCTCAATGCCAGTTTTGCCCACACCTCGGCGCTGCCGGGCAAGCTGGCGTTCGTTTCGCAGTCGGGCGCGCTCACCACCGCGTTGCTGGACTGGGCGCGGTCGCGCGACATCGGGTTTTCGCATTTCGTGTCGCTGGGCGACAGCGCCGACGTGGATTTTGGCGACGTGCTCGACTATCTGGGCAGTGATCCGGACACCCGCGCCATCCTGATGTACGTCGAGTCGGTGCAGGCCGCGCGCAAGTTCATGTCGGCAGCGCGGGCTGCAGCCCGCAACAAACCGGTGCTGCTGGTCAAGGCCGGCCGCGCGCCCGCGGGGGC
>JBGSNW010000371.1:0-3123 GCA_041739435.1 Burkholderiaceae bacterium | reverse complement strand
CAGCGCAGCCTGGCGCTCATGATCTGCGGCTGCGCCGTCAGGTTGGGCCAGACGGGCGTGACCGCCACCACCTCGTCGCCCGGATCGATCAGGGCCTGCATGGCCAGCATCAACGCGTTGACGCCCCCGGAGGTGATGGCGATGCGGTCGGCGCCCACTGTGCCGTGCAGACCGCTCATGTAGGCCGCAACGGCCTCGCGCAGTTCAGGCAGCCCCAGGTTGTGCGAATAGAACGTCTCGCCGCGCTGCAGGGAATCGATCGCGGCCTGGCGGATGAAGTCGGGCGTGACTTCGTCGCTTTCGCCGAACCAGAACGCCAGCACATCGCTGCGCCCCATGCCGGCGTTGGCCACATCACGGATTCGGGATTCTTCGAGGTTCAGGACAGTTTTTCGCATAAGTGAGGCCAAGGTAAACGACCTGCCATCGTAGCGGCACGCCCCACTCCCTGGATCGGTATCATGGGATCAACCTCCCACTTTCAAGGCTGTCCGTATGCCCTCTCAACTCCGACAACCGCTTCGAGTCAAACCATTTGAGGCACTCCGCAGCAGCGTCATGGCGGCAGCACTCGCCACGCTGATGGCACTGGGCGGTGGCCAACCCACAGCAGCCAGTGCGGGCACGCCCCCCGTAATCGCGACCGCCACCGAAAACGGCGCCGTCAAACCGAACCCGCCCAAGAAAAAGAAGTCATCCAAACCGAAGATCTACAAAGGATCGGGGGAAACCTCCGCCGAACGCGACCGCCGCCTGTACCGTGAATGCAAGGGCCGCCCCAACGCAGGCGCCTGTGAAGGCTACACGCGCTAAAAAGCGGCAGAATCGCGGGCCGCGCCCAAGCGCTCGCGCCCCGAACCTCTTCAAAGCGGTCTCTGCATGGCACAGTGCGTGGGCAGTTCGGCCTGCGCCGCGCTGATCTGCCGGACCACCCGGAAACCGTACCCCGAGCCTTCCACGTCAAATTTCACGCCGGGTTCGCCCTGGCGTCCCATCACGCCCACCACCAGCGCCTGCTGGAACTGATGGTCGAGCGCGCGCATGGCGCCCCCCTGCCCCGCCAGTTGCACCACCGCGCGCTCCAGTTGCGTGGCAACGGCCAGCGGCTCGGCGTCCCCGGCCTTTTCGATGGCTTGCGCCAGGGCCTCGATCATGAGCTGCATGCGCAGGTGCACGTAGTCGTCGGAATTTTTGGGGAAACGCTCGCGAAACGACCGGTAGAACGCCTCACTCTGGGGGGTTGGCACATTGGGCAGCCAGTCGGCCACCGCAATCACCTTGCCCACACCGGCCTCACCCATCGCGGCGGGCGCGCCCAGCGCGTTGCCGTAAAAGGTGTAGAACTTGCCGTCAAACCCCACGTCTTTGGCGGCCTTGACCAGCAACGTGAGGTCATTGCCCCAGTTGCCCGTGATGACGGCCTGCGCACCACTGGCCTTAATCTTGGCGGCATAGGGCAGGAAGTCCTTGACGCGCCCCATCGGATGCAACTCGCTGCCAACCACCCGGATATCGGGGCGCTGCACGTCCAGTTGGCGCTTTGCTTCGCGCAACACGGCCTGGCCAAAGCTGTAGTCCTGTCCGATCAGGTAGGCGGTTCGGACCGCCCGATCCTCACGCAGCACCTCCATCAGCGCCGCCATGCGCATGTCGGCGTGCGCGTCAAAACGGAAATGCCAGAAGCTGCATTTTTCGTTGGTCAGCGAGGGATCGACCGCCGAATAGTTGAGGAACAACACGCGCCGCGCCGGGTCGCGTTCGTTGTGCTTGTGGATGGCATCGATCAGCACGGCGGCGGTGGCCGACGAGTTGCCCTGCAGCACCACCTGCGCCCCGCTGTCGATGGCCGAGCGCAGCGCTGAAAGCGCCTCCTCGTTCTGGCCCTTGCTGTCAAACCGCTCCAGCTGCAGCAGCCGCATCCCTTGCGCCGTTTTGACGCCGCCGCGCGCATTGACCCGCTCGACCGCCCACACCAGGTTGCGATAAACCGCTTCACCCGTATTGGCGAAAGCTCCTGAAAGGCTCTCGATCATGGCCAGCCGAATCGGCGTTGACGTGCCGCCCGCGGCTGTTTGGGCCGGTGCCATCGTCGGCGCACATAGCGCCAACAACAAGGTTTTCAAGGTTTGCCGACGGAGGTTTTTCATCAAGGGATCTCTCTTGAAATAGGCCACAAGCGTCCCAGATTCGAGGCCTGCGGCGATCACGGTTGAAAGCCGCGCAGTGTACGGGACGGTGGGTCATGCCAATGGCCACAAGCGTCGCATATCGCGCCACGCGCTGTTCCGGTTTATCGATCAGGAGTTGCCCCATGTTTTTCACCCCTACCGCGGTTGTCCGCCGCTCGGCTTACGTTCCCGCGCTTCGCTCATTGGACCGTTTTCTGGACGATGCCCTGAGTGCCGGTGCGCGCCCCGCCGCTGCCGCTGGCGTGTCGCAGGACGACAAGTCCATCACGCTGACGTTTGATGTGCCCGGCATCGCCAAAGACCAGCTCGCCATCGGCATTGAGGCGAATGTCGTTCGCATCGAGTCGGTGGCCGACGCCACGCGCCACTACAAAATGGCGTACGAGTTGCCACAGGACATCGATGCCAGCGCCAGCGAGGCCAGGCTCGAAAACGGCGTGCTGACGCTCAAACTGGCGCGCCAGGCGCCAATCGAACGTGCCGTCCGATTAAATATCAATTAAGTAGCAAACTATGGCCATTTGGCGGGGGCTAAGTGGTCATTTTTCTTGAATTTCACTGGCCAGCCGTGTGTCCAGCGGCCAACGCGGACGGACGTCAAAAGCGTACGCCCGGTTGGCGTCCTGCACCCCTGATCGCAAGCGCAGGGCGGCGGCCATGGCGATCATGGCGCCGTTGTCGGTGCACAGATGCAGCTCGGGGTAATGCACCCGCACGCGACGCTGCTCACAGGCGGCGTTGAGCTGCTGGCGCAGCAGCGCGTTGGCCCCTACCCCGCCGGCCACCACCAGGCGCTTGAGCCCGGTGGACTCGATGGCGGCGAGCGACTTCTTCACCAGCACCTCGACGATGGCAGCCTGCACGCTGGCGGCCACGTCGGCGATCTGGGTGCCATCGAGCGCCTGCGCCAGCTGCGGCGTGGCCGGGCCTTCGG
>JBGSNW010000357.1:0-2195 GCA_041739435.1 Burkholderiaceae bacterium | reverse complement strand
GTAGGGGCGCCAGCATCGGTCAATGCGCGCGCGCACCTCGGCCACCGACAGCCTGCGGTCGTAGATCGGCACGCCATCGTCGGTACAGCGCCAGATCAGGCCCTTGCCCAGGCGCACCTTGGAGAGCACCGCCGGGTCGGTGGCCACCGGGTCGGGCCAGGGGGCGTCGAGCAGCGTGGTGTCGATTTCGGTGGTGTCGCGGTTGGCGTCGAGGTAGCTGCGGGGAAAATGCGCTTCCACCCACGCCGCCCCGAGCGCGGGGGCGAAGGCGTAGAGCTTTTCCACATGCGTGTCTTCGGCGCGGCGCAGCAGCGGCAACGGGCACGCCGGCGCAAAATCTTCGGGGTAATCGGTGCCGCTGTGCGGCGAGTCGAGCACCAGCGGGGTACTGCCGGGCGTCGCGCTCACATACGATCGAGGGGTCTGCATGGGGTCATTGTGACGCAAGCAGGTGCAAAAAAGCCCTCGGGGGTGAGCCGGGGGCTTTGGGGGCAAATTCGTGGTGGGTGATGCAGGGTTTGAACCTGCGACCCCTGCCGTGTGAAGGCAGTGCTCTACCGCTGAGCTAATCACCCTTCAGATGGCACTTCAGCCATCCAACAAGCCTTCTATTATGCCATACCGGGTCCGGTGGTTGCGGCGCGCCAGATCGTCCTGCCGCCGCTGGCCTTGTCCAGTTGCAGCAGCACCGCCTCGTGCGCCGCCGCTTCGGATTCGCTGGCCAGGAGCACCGGCAACTCGAAACTGCGCAGGTCGATGCGCTCGGCCAACCCGGCCGCAACGTCGGTACCCTCCGCTTCGATCAGCAGCGCGTCTTGCCCGCGGGTGAGGTTGATGTAGACGTCGGCCAGCAACTCGGCGTCGAGCAGCGCGCCGTGCAGCGTGCGCCCCGAGTTGTCCACCCCCAGGCGGTCGCACAGGGCGTCGAGGCTGTTGCGCTTGCCCGGAAACAGCGCCTTGGCCATCTTGAGCGTGTCGGTCACGGCGTCCACGAGCCCGTCGAACAGGGGACGGCCCAACAATTCAAGCTCCTTGTTCAGGAAGCTGACGTCGAAATCGGCGTTGTGGATGATGATTTCGGCGCCCTTGACGTACGCCAGAAACTCGTCGGCCACCTCGGCAAACTTGGGTTTGTCGCGCAGAAATTCGTTGCTGATGCCGTGCACCTTTAAAGCCTCTTCATGGCTGTCGCGCTCGGGGTTCAGGTAAAAATGCAGGTTGTTGCCGGTCAGCTTGCGGTGCAGCAGCTCGACACAGCCGATTTCAATGATGCGATCACCACCATCGGCCGACAGGCCCGTGGTTTCGGTGTCGAGGACGATCTGGCGGGCCATCAATGGTTTTCCTTGGCGTGATTGATCGAGTACTTGGGGATCTCGACCGTCACGTCGTCCTGCGCCAGGATCGCCTGGCAGCTCAGCCGAGAATTCGGCTCCAGGCCCCAGGCGCGGTCGAGCAGGTCTTCCTCGTTCTCGTCGAGCGCGTTGAGCGAGTTGAAACCCTTGCGCACGATGACGTGGCAGGTGGTGCAGGCGCAGCTCATGTCACAGGCGTGCTCGATGGCGATGTGGTTGTCCAGCAGCGCCTCGCAGATCGAGGTGCCAGTCGGTGCAGAAATTTCCGCGCCCTGGGGGCAGTACTCGGGGTGGGGCAGGATCTTGATGGTGGGCATGGGGCCTTAAAGGGTTTCCACATTCCGGCCGGCCAGCGCCTGCTGAATGCTGTGGTTCATGCGCGCGGCCGCAAAGGCTTCGGTCCCCTGGGCCAGTGCCTTGGTGGCGGCTTCGATGGCGGCGGCGTCGGGGGCCGCATCGACCGTGGCCCGGAGCGTGGCCATCAGCCCTTCGATCTCGGCACGTTCGACCGCCGACAGCAATGCGCCGTCCGCTTCCAGCGCTGACCGCGTGGCCATGTGCATGCGCTCGGCGTCCACCCGTGCCTCGGCCAGCGCACGGGCCTGCATGTCGGTTTGCGCGGTGGCAAAACTTTCCTGCAGCATGGCGGCGATCTGTTCGTCGCTCAGGCCATAGGACGGCTTGACGTTGATGCTCGCCGCCACACCGGAGACCTGCTCCTTGGCGGCCACGCTGAGCAGGCCGTCGGCATCCACGGTGAAGGTCACGCGGATGCGCGCGGCGCCCGCGGCCATGGGCGGGATGCCGCGTAGCTCAAAGCGCGCCAGGCTGCGGCAGTCG
>JBGSNW010000309.1:0-2853 GCA_041739435.1 Burkholderiaceae bacterium | reverse complement strand
TCCTCGAAGCTCCAGATGCCGGCCTCGTGCGGCGCTTCGCGGTTCAGGGCGCGGCCGCTCACGTGGCACCAGAAAGTCTCGCCCTTGAAGCGGCCGTCCACGCGCCGCATGACGCGGTCGTCGGCGTAATGGCCGTGCGTGTTCAGGATGGGCGCGATGCGCGCACCGGTGCGCTCGTACTCGTCGGCGCTGGGGTACAGCACCTGGAACGATTGCCCCACCAGCTGCGCGCGGTCGGCGCCGAACATCTCGCACAACTGCGCGTTGCAGTCCACAATCGTGCGGTTGCGCGACAGCACCAGGCCCACGGGTGCCCAATGGAAGGCGGACTGGTAGTCAATGTCGGGCATGCTGGGCGCCTGCGGGCAAGTGTTTAGGAAAAACTACGTATGCGAATAGGTAGTATCGTAAGCCCATCCGGCATCGCGCACCGTGCGCATTTTTTCATGGACAGGAGACTTTTGTGAACAAAATCTATCCGTCGGCCGCCGAAGCCCTCCAGGGCATCGTGAAAGACGGCCAGTTGCTGGCCGTGGGCGGTTTTGGCCTGTGTGGCATCCCCGAGGCGCTGATCGACGCCCTGCGCGACAGCGGCGTCAAGAACCTCACCGCGATCTCCAACAACGCCGGCGTGGACGGCTTTGGCCTGGGCAAGCTGCTGGAGACCCGGCAGATCAAGAAAATGATTTCCAGCTACGTGGGCGAGAACAAGGAGTTCGAGCGCCAGTACCTGGCCGGTGAGCTTGGGCTCGAATTCACGCCCCAGGGCACGCTGGCCGAGAAGCTGCGCGCCGGGGGCGCGGGCATTCCGGCGTTCTTCACCAAGACCGGCGTGGGCACGGTGGTGGCCGAGGGCAAGGAACTGCGCGAATTCGACGGCGAAACCTACGTGATGGAGCGCTCGCTGGTGCCGGACGTGGCGCTGGTCAAGGCCGACGTGGCCGACAAGTCGGGCAACCTGCGCTTTCACCTGACGGCGCGCAACTTCAACCCCGCCGCCGCCATGGCCGGGAAGATCTGCGTGGTCGAGGTCGAGCGGATCGTGGAAGTGGGTGAACTCGCCCCCGACGACATCCACCTGCCGGGCATCTACGTGCACCGCATCGTGCACAACCCGGCGCCCGAGAAGCGCATCGAAAAGCGCACGATCACCGAAAAAGCAGGCGCCTGAGCGCGCCGCGACCGAACCCTCAGGAGCAAAACATGCCTTGGACCCAAGACCAGATGGCGGCGCGTGCCGCCCAGGAACTCGAAGACGGCTTTTACGTGAATCTCGGCATCGGCATCCCCACGCTGGTGGCCAACTTTGTGCCCACCGACAAGGAGGTGTGGCTGCAGTCGGAAAACGGCATGCTGGGCATCGGCCCGTTCCCGACCGAAGACCAGGTGGACGCCGACCTGATCAACGCCGGCAAACAAACCGTGACCACCATCAAGGGCTCCAGCATTTTTGGCAGCCACGACAGCTTTGCGATGATCCGCGGTGGCAAGATCAACCTGTCCATTTTGGGCGCCATGCAGGTCAGCGAGCACGGCGACCTGGCCAACTGGATGATTCCCGGCAAGATGGTCAAGGGCATGGGCGGGGCGATGGACCTGGTGGCCGGCGTGCCGCGTGTCATCGTCCTGATGGAGCATGTGGCCAAGAAAAAGGACGGCAGCGAAGACATGAAGATCCTGCCGCAATGCACGCTGCCACTCACCGGCAAGGCCGTGGTGGACCGCATCATCACCGACCTGGCCGTGATGGACGTGACGCCCCAGGGCCTGAAGGTGGTGGAGCTCGCGCCCGGCGTGACCCTGGAACTGCTGCAGTCCAAGACCGGCGTCAAGCTGCACTGAGCCTGGCGGGCCCGCGCGCGGGGCGTGGCGCACCGGACTGAATCGCGCTGGATCGGCTACAGTGCGGGCACCGCTTCTCTCGTGCCATGCCCTCTGCCGAACCGTCCCCGTTGAAATTCATCTCCGCCGCCCCGTTCGCCGACTCCGCTGTCGACACGCAAGGGGATGCCCCGGCTTTGAGCGGCACAGCGCAGGTGCCGCCGGTGACCATGCCCGCGCACCCCGACGCCGCCGACCGGCTGCGCCGAAGCGAGCAACGGTTTCGCGGCGTGTTCCGCGAGAATTTCCAGTTCATGGTGCTGCTCTCGCCCGAAGGCCGCGTGCTGGAATTCAACCGCAGCATCGACGGCGTGGCGGCCGCCCTGCAGGATGCCGAAGGCCCCGACGCCGTGACGCGGGAGGCCGTGATCGGGCAGTATCTGTGGGACACGGTCTGGTGGCGCGACCTGCCCGAAATGCGAACCATCTGGCCGCAGCGGCTGCGCGCCGCCGCCCGGGCCCACGCGCCCGTGCTCAGTGAAGACCTCTACAACCGCAGCAATGGCGAGTTGCGCATGGCGCAGATGGCCATCACGGCGATCCGCGAAGCGGGCCCGGCGGTGGAATTTTTTGTGGTGCAGGCCACCGACATCACCGAACGCAAGCACGCCGAGGCCGAAATCGCCCGCCTCAACGCCGACCTGGAAAACCGCCTGCGCGAACGCACGGCACAGCTGGAGGCGGCCCACAAGGAGCTCGAATCGTTTGCGTATTCCATCGCCCACGATCTGCGCGGCCCCCTGAGCGCGATCGACGGGTTCAGCCACCTGCTGGAGAAATCCATCGCATCCGGTGCGGATGCCAAGCCCCAGCACTACCTGATGCGCATCCGCCACGGTGTGCACCAGTTGGCGGACCTGACGGATGGGCTGCTCTCGCTGGCGCATGTGTCGCGTGCGCCGCTGCGCGATGCGGACGTCGATTTGAGCGCCCTGGCGCACGACGCGCTGCAGCAGTGCCGCGACCGCGACC
>JBGSNW010000302.1:0-2266 GCA_041739435.1 Burkholderiaceae bacterium | reverse complement strand
CGTGCCCGGCGCGCCGGGCTGGTTTGCCGTGCGCCACGCGCTGGTTGCCTGTGCCGGCATCTGGCTGGTGGCGGCGGCCGCGGCCGCGTTCAACAGCCTGGTTGAAAAAGGCATCGACGCCAAGATGAAGCGCACCGCCTGGCGGCCCACCGCCCGGGGTGAACTCAGCGACCGGCAGGCACTGCTGTTCTCGGCCGTGTTGTGTGCGGCGGGTTCGTGGCTGCTTTACGTCTGGGTCAACCCGCTGACGATGTGGCTCACCTTTGCCACCTTTGTAGGCTATGCCGTCGTCTACACCGTGATCCTCAAGCCCCTGACGCCGCAGAACATCGTGATCGGCGGGGCCTCGGGCGCCATGCCCCCGGTGCTGGGCTGGGCCGCGATGCGCGGCGAGGTCGGCCCCGAGGCGCTGATCCTCTTTCTGATCATCTTCCTGTGGACGCCGCCGCACTTCTGGGCGCTGGCGCTGTACCGCGTGGAAGACTACCGAAAGTCCGGCCTGCCCATGCTGCCCGTCACCCACGGCAGCGAGTTCACGCGCCTGCAGGTGCTGCTGTACACGCTGATCCTGTTTGCCGCGTGCCTGCTGCCCTTCATCTACGGCATGAGCGGCTGGCTGTACCTGGCGGCTGCGGTGCTGCTCAGCGTCGGCTTCACCGGTTACGCCTTTGCGCTGTGGCGCCATTATTCGGACGCGCTGGCCCGCAAGACCTTTCGCTTTTCGCTGATCCACCTGAGCCTGCTGTTTGCCGCGCTGCTGCTCGACCACTACCTGACATGACCGCCATGCACAAAAGAAAAGCTCTTCAATCCATAGCAAAGTATGTCCTTCTGACGGGGGCTATGGGCACTTTTGGCTTGATTTCCGCGTGTTCCGAGGCCAAGCCCCAGTTCAAGGCCATCGACGTCACCGGCGCCGACTACGCCCGTGATTTCCAGCTCACCGACCACAACGGGCAGCCCCGCACGCTCAAGGATTTTTCCGGCAAGATCGTGGTGCTGTTCTTTGGCTACACCCAGTGCCCGGACGTCTGCCCCACCACCCTGAGCGAGCTGGCCGAAGTCAAGAAGCTGCTCGGCAAGGACGGCGACAGGCTGCAGGGCCTGTTTGTCACCGTCGACCCCGAGCGCGACACGCCCGAAATGCTCAAGGCCTACATGGCCAATTTCGACCCCACTTTTGTGGCGCTGGTGCCCACACCGACGCAACTGCCAGCGCTCGCCAAGGACTACAAGGTCTATTACAAAAAGGCCGAAGGCAAGACGCCCACCAGCTACTCAATGGACCATTCGGCCGGCAGCTACATCTACGACACGCAGGGCAAGCTGCGCCTGTACACCCGCTACGGCAGCGGCCCGGCGGCGCTGGTGTCGGACATCCAGCTGCTGCTCCAGCAGGCCGGCTGAGCGGCCCCCGAAGTGGCCCGGCCTGAATGGGTGGGCGACCTCTGCGACCGCTGGTCCGCGGCGTCGCCAGTGGCGCAGACGCAGCACATCGTGCGGCGGGGGATGAGGACGGTGCTGAAGGGCGGTTTTTAAGGATTTTTGGCCTTTAGCCGTCGTCGAATGGTGATAGTTTGCTATTTTTGTGGGAGTGGTTGACCGGTGGGTTGAGAGGGGTGACGGTGTGCCGTCGGCGACGGGCGGGGTTGGGGTTGGCGTTGCGGGTTTCGTCCTGGGGCTTGCGAAAAAGGGTTGGTTTTCGATCTTTGGTTCGCGGTATTTGCCCCCTGCCGGGCGCACATCCCGGCTTGTCCCAAAAACCAACCCTTCCCCGCAAGCACCCCAAAAAAACCTCCAACACCGACCCCAACCTCACCCGGCGCCAACGCCTCCCCGCCAAGCGCCCCCCCCAATACACCCTCCAGCAGACGCCAGGATCAATTCAAATAGAGTAGCAAACTATGTCTATTTGACGGGGGCTAAAGGCCAATTTGATCCAAAAAATGCTACTCAACCCGGATTCCCCGCGCCTCGATCACACGCCCCAACAACGCCGTGTCCGCCTGCATGCGCCGCGCCAGTCCTTCGGAGGTGGTGCCGGCCACCTGCCAGCCTTGCTGGAACAGCCGTTGCCGCATTTCCGGTGTGCGCACGATGTCGCTGATCAGGCTGGCGAGCCGGCGCACCACGGGTGTGGGCATGGACGCGGGGGCGGCGGCGGCGTTCCAGATTTCGAGTCGCACGCCTTGCACGCCGGCTTCGGCCAGGCTGGGCACTTCGGGCAGCAGCGGGCTGCGGCCGGTCGAGGTCACGCCGACGGCGC
>JBGSNW010000267.1:0-1940 GCA_041739435.1 Burkholderiaceae bacterium | reverse complement strand
GTGATCGCCCTGGCCAAGAATGCCGCGCGCGTGCTCGCCCCTCAGGGCATCCGCGTCAACACCTTGTCGCCCGGCGCCACCGACACGCCGATGATTGCCGCGCCCCTGTCCGATCCCCAACACCGCGCACGAATCGAGGGCCTGGCGGCGCAAAGGCGCATCGGTCTGCCCGAGGAGATCGCCTCGGGCGTGGTCTATTTGCTGTCGCCCAGTGCCAGCTTCACCCACGGCGCCAATCTGGTGGTGGACGGCGGGATCGTGATGCCATGATCACCCGGGCTGGCCGCCCGCTGCACGGCAACTGCGCTTTGTTTTTTACGCCCCCAAGGAGACATCATGAACCGGAATTCTGATAAAAAAAGACGCCTGGCCCTCGCCACATGGTCATTGTTTGCTATCTTATTTGCATCATTCAACGTGCATGCGCAAACCGCCTGGCCCACCAAGCCGGTGCGCATCGTGGTGCCGTTTGCACCCGGCGGCACCACCGACCTGCTCGCCCGGGCGATTGCACCCGATCTCTCCAGGGCCTTCGGGCAACCCTTCATCGTGGACAACCGGGCCGGAGCCGGCGGCAACGTGGGGGCCGAGGCCGTCGCCAAGTCGCCGGGCGACGGCTACACGCTGTTGATGGGCACCGTGGGCACACACGGCATCAACCAGTCGATCTACAGCAGGCTGCCGTACGACCCGGTCAAGGATTTCGTGCCGATCACGCTGGTGGCCGGTGTGCCCAATGTCATGGTCATGAACGCCGACAAGGCGAAAGCGCTGGGCATCCAGAACGTGCGCGACTTCATCCGGTACGCCAGGGCCAACCCCGGCAAGCTGAACATGGCGTCCAGCGGCAACGGCACCTCGATTCACCTGGCCGGCGAGCTGTTCAAGAGCATGAGCGGAACCTTCATGCTGCACATCCCCTACCGTGGCTCGGGCCCGGCGCTCTTGGACATGGTCAGCGGCAACATGGACGTGATGTTCGACAACCTGCCGTCCTCGATGCCGCAAATCAAGGCCGGCAAACTCAAGGCGTTCGCGGTCACCAGTGCCCAGCGCTCGGCGGCTTTGCCGGACGTGCCCACCGTCGAGGAGGCCGGTGGCCTCAAGGGCTTTGACGCCACGTCGTGGTTTGGCCTGCTGGCCCCCGCGGGCACCCCGCCCGATGTGGTCAACCGCCTCCAGCAAGAGGTGGCCAAGGCCCTCAACACGCCCGCCATCAAGGAGCGGCTGTTGGCCCAGGGGGCCATCCCCAGCGGCAACACCCCGCAGGAATTTGCCCGCTTCATCGACAGCGAAATCCGAAAGTGGGCGGTGGTGGTGAAGGCGTCGGGCGCCAAGGTGGATTGAACGACTGGGCGCCTCATACGGTTTTGCATTCAAGCGTAGAACAAGGCGGGAGCCGCAAACCGTGCTGTAGCGCGGCAAGGCGAGAACCGACGCGGTGATACGTTTGAAGGCGAAACCGTGTCAGGCTGCTCAAACTCCCCAGACGATTTCTGCCTCGGCCTTTGCGCACCGGCGCAGCATGTCGATCATGGGCGCCGCGCGCTGACGCAGGGACACGGCTTCGAACACTGGTGCGGGAGCGCCCTCCGCGCGGGCCTTGTCTGTTGCAGCACGGCGCTCGGCTTCCTCCTGCACCACGGCCGCTTCCAGCGCGGCGATGGCCGCCGGCATCTCTGCGGGCAGGATGATGCCCTGGGGCTGCGGCGCCTTGCCCACGATCTCCAGCACCTGGCGGCCGTTGGGCTCCAGCATGATGAGGTCGCCCGTGGTCTTGGATTTGAACTTGTACAACATCAGTAGTGTCCCAACGTTTTCACATCATGACGGTGTAAGTTAATGATTTGCTTGTCGAATTCGGTGCTTGGATCTGGTCTCGATTTGAACGTCGAGCGGCAGACTTCGGGTCTTTTGCGTTGTCACGCGAAGGACCGCCA
>JBGSNW010000224.1:0-9863 GCA_041739435.1 Burkholderiaceae bacterium | reverse complement strand
GTGCAGCCGGTCTTCGCGCACGGCCACGCGCAGGGTGCTGCCGGGCGCGGGGGCGGGGCGGTTTTCTTCAACCCGCACGATCAGCGGCTCGTCGCCGACGCGGCCGTAGATCAGGCGTTCGGCGCCCAGCAGTTCGACGGTTTCCACCTGCACGTCCCAGCCTGGCGCGCTGGTGTCGGGCGTCACGTCCAGGTGTTCGGGGCGGATGCCCAGCAGGGTGTTGGCCTTGCCGCCGGGGGCGTTCTTGAGCAGATTCATGGGCGGCGAACCGATGAAGCTTGCCACAAACGTGGACGCGGGCTGGTGGTACACCTCTTCGGGGGTGCCAAACTGCTCCATGCGCCCGGCGTTCATGACGATCATGCGTTGCGCCAGCGTCATGGCCTCGACCTGGTCGTGGGTGACAAACAGCGAGGTGATGCCGAGTTCGCGGTGCAGTTTCTGGATTTCAAGGCGCGTTTGCGCGCGCAGCTTGGCGTCGAGGTTGGACAGCGGCTCGTCGAACAAAAAGACCTGCGGCTGGCGCACGATGGCGCGGCCCATGGCCACGCGCTGGCGCTGCCCGCCCGAGAGCTGGCGCGGCTTGCGGTCGAGGTAGGGGCCGAGTTCGAGGATCTTTGCGGCCTTGTCGACCCGGGCCTTGATCTCGTCGATCGGCACCTTCTTGATTTTCAGGCCGTAGGCCATGTTGTCGAACACGCTCATGTGCGGGTACAGGGCGTAGTTCTGGAACACCATGGCGATGTCGCGTTCGGCCGGCTCCAGCGTGTTGACCACGCGCGGGCCGATGGAGATGTCGCCGCCGGAGATTTCTTCCAGGCCCGCCACCATGCGCAGCAGCGTGGATTTGCCGCAGCCCGAGGGGCCGACGATGACGATGAATTCGCCGTCGGCAATGGTGGCGTTCACGCCGTGGATGACTTGCACCGCGGCCTTGCCGCTGCCGTAGCGTTTGACGACGTCTTTGAGTGTGATGGAGGCCATTATTTTTCAGTGTCCACGAGGCCCTTGACGAACCATTTCTGCATCAAAAGAACCACCAGCGCCGGTGGAATCATGGCGAGGATGGCGGTGGCCATGATCACGTTCCATTCGTTGCCGGCGTCGCCGCCGGTGAACATCTGGTTGATGCCCATGACGATGGGGTACATGCCCTGTTCGGTGGTGACCAGCAGCGGCCACAGGTACTGGTTCCAGCCGTAGATGAACTGGATGACGAACAGCGCCGCGATGCTGGTGGTGGACAGCGGCACCAGCACGTCCTTGAAAAACCGCATGGGTCCGGCGCCGTCCATGCGCGCGGCCTCGACCAGTTCGTCGGGCACGGTCAGGAAGAACTGCCGGAACAAAAAGGTGGCCGTGGCCGAGGCGATCAGGGGCACCGTGAGGCCGGCGTAAGTGTTGAGCATGCCCAGGCCGGCCACCACCTCGTAAGTGGGGCCGATGCGGACCTCGACCGGCAGCATGAGCGTGATGAACACCATCCAGAAGCACACCGTGCGCAGCGGAAAGCGGAAATACACGAACGCAAACGCCGACAGCAGCGAAATGGAGATCTTGCCCAGGGCAATGACCATGGCGCTCACGAAGCTCACCCACAGCATGCGCCCGACCGGCGCCACCTTGCTGCCGTAGCTGGTTTCGCCACCGAACAGGGCCACGCGGTAGGTGTCGAGCATGTGGCCGCCCGGCGCCAGCGACATGGGCACCTGCTGCACGATCATCTCGGAGGTTTGTGTGGAGGCGATGAAGGTCACGTACACCGGAAAGGCAACCACCAGCACGCCCAGCAGCAGCACCAGGTGGGGGATGAAGGACCACACGGAGCGCCGTTCAACCATGGTCAACTCCGGTGGGGGGCTGGCCGGTGCGCATCAGTATTGGACTTTCTTTTCAACATAACGGAACTGCACCACGGTCAGGGCGATGACGATGGTCATGAGCACCACCGACTGCGCGGCCGAGCCGCCCATGTCCAGCGCCTTGAAGCCGTCGTAGTACACCTTGTAGACCAGGATGGCGGTGTCCTTGCCCGGCCCGCCGTGGGTGGCGGCGTCCACGATGGCGAAGGTGTCGAAAAACGCATAGACCACATTGATGACGAGCAGGAAGAACGTGGTGGGCGAAAGCAGCGGGAACACGATGCTCCAGAAGCGCCGCCATGGCCCGGCGCCGTCAATGGCGGCGGCCTCGATCAGGCTCTTGGGGATGGACTGCAGCCCCGCCAGGAAGAACAGGAAGTTGTAGGAAATCTGCTTCCACACGGCGGCCATGACGATCAGCGCCATGGCGTGGTTGCCATTGAGCAGGTGGTTCCAGTCAAACCCCATGGCGCGCAGCGCGTAGCTGACGATGCCCACCGACGGCGCGAACATGAACAGCCACAACACGCCGGCCACCGCCGGGGCCACCGCATAGGGCCAGATCAGCAGGGTTTTGTAGAGGGCGGCGCCCTTGACCACGCGGTCGGCCATCACGGCCAGCAGCAGGGCAATGGACAGCCCGAACACCGCCACCAGCAGCGAGAACACGGCGGTGGTCTTGAACGAGGCGAGGTAGGTGGGGTCGTCGATCAGGCGCTGGAAGTTCTCCATGCCCACGAACTGCACGGACGTGCCGAACGCATCCTGCGACAGCACCGACTGGTACAGCGCCCGGCCGGCCGGCCAGAAAAAGAAGACCAGGATGATCGCCATCTGGGGGGCAATCAGGGCCCAGGGCAGCCAGGTGCTTTGAAAGCGGACGCGTTTTTCCATGCGGTTCAGTCGTGAAGGAACAACGCGTCGCGGCGGCCGGGGGAAGCGGCTGCCGCGACGCGCGCGCCATCGTCAATCAGCTTTTGTTGGCCTTTTCGAAGCGTTCAAGCTGCTCGTTGCCACGCTGAACGGCGGCGTCCAGGCCTTCCTTGGCGGTTTTCTTGCCCGACCAGATGTTCTCGGTTTCTTCGTCGATGATGGTGCGGATCTGCACGAAGTTGCCCAGGCGGATGCCGCGCGACTTGTCGGTGGTCTTGCGGACCATCTGCGTCACCGCCACGTCGGTGCCGGGGTTCTTTTTGTAGAAACCGCTCTTGTCGGTCAGCTCGAACGAAGGCAGCGTGACCGGCAGGTAGCCGGTGCGCTGGTGGCTGGCGGCGGCCACTTCGGCCTTGGACAGATGGGCAAAAAACTGCGCCACGCCTTTGTAATCAGCGGCGGGCTTGCCGGACATGACCCACAGGCTGGCGCCACCGATCACGGTGTTCTGCGGCGCACCGGGCACGTCGGGGTAATAGGGCAGCGTGGAGGTGCCGGCCGCGAACTTGGCGTTGCGCTTGACGTTGCCGTACAGGCCCGACGAGCCGGTGATCATGGCGCATTCGCCCGACACGAAGGTGGCGTCGGCCGAGTTGTTGCGGCCCTTGTAGGCAAACAGGCCCTGTTTGGCCATGTTGGCCAGGTTTTCAAAATGGCGCACGTGCAGCGGCGTGTTGAAGCTCAGGCGGGCGTCCATGCCGCGCATGCCGTTGCCCTTGGTGGCGAACTCGGTGTTGTGCCAGGCCGAAAAACTTTCCAGCTGGGTCCAGCTGATCCAGCTGGTGGTGAAGGGGCACTTGTGGCCGCTGGCCTTGAGTTTGGCGGCGGCCAGTGTGACCTCGGGCCAGCTCTTGGGCGGGTTCTCCGGATCGAGGCCGGCGGCCTTGAAGGCATCCTTGTTGTAATGGAAGACGGGTGTGGAGCTGTTGAACGGGAAGCTCAGCATCTGGCCGTTGGGGGCGGTGTAATAACCGGCCACGGCCGGGATGTAGGACTTGGGGTCGAACTTGAGCCCGGCGTCGCCCATGACCTTGCCCACCGGCACGATGGCGCCCTTGCTGGCCATCATGGTGGCGGTGCCAACCTCGAACACCTGCAGGATGTGCGGCGCGTTGCCAGCGCGAAAGGCGGCAATGGCGGCGGTCATGGACACGTCGTAGGTGCCCTTGAAGGTGGGGACAACCTTGTAGTCCTTCTGGCTGGCGTTGTATTCCTTGGCCAGGTCGTTGACCCACTCGCCCAGGGCACCGCCCATGGAATGCCACCACTGGATTTCGGTCTGCGCCTGGGCCGGAAAAGCAAAAGCGGCGACCAGTGCCGCCGCGGAAAGTTGAAGTTTCATGGGGTCTCCTGAGGAAAAACTTCAGTGTGCAACTGAAATATGACACGCGAATTTAACGCATTCCGGGGGACGCCGCCCACGGGGTATCCATGACCGGTAACCCGCTTGCCAGCGTGTTTGCTGCGCTGCGGTAACATGCCAGCCCGGCCGCGCACAGGCGTGAGGCCGGGCTCCAAGATCACCCGATGAACGCCCCCAGCACGCTCAACCAACTCATGGCCGCGGTCGATGACGCGCCGCGCCTGCGCGAAATTCCGTACAACTACACCTCGTTTTCCGACCGGGAAATCGTGATCCGGCTGCTGGGCGACCGGGCCTGGGCGGTGCTGAGCCGCCTGCGCGAAGAGCGCCGCACCGGCCGCTCGGCCCGCATGTTGTACGAGGTGCTGGGCGACATCTGGGTGGTGCAGCGCAACCCCTATCTGCAGGACGACATGCTGGACAACCCGCGCCGGCGCGGCCTGCTGGTGGACGCCCTGAGGCACCGTCTGGGCGAGGTCGAGAAGCGCCGCACACCCGCGCAAGACCCCGAACGCGACGCATTGGTGGGTGAACTGCTGGTGGCCGCGCGCGCTGCCGTGCAGGCGTTTGACGCCGCGTTTGTCGAAGTGGGTGGCCTGCGCCGGCGTACCCAGCGGGCATTGAGCCGCGTGACGGCCAGGGACAACATCAAGTTCGACGGCCTGAGCCGTGTCTCCCACGTGACTGATGCGACCGACTGGCGCGTCGAATACCCGTTTGTGGTGCTGACCCCCGACACCGAGGCCGAAATGGCCGGGCTGGTCAAGGGCTGTATCGAGCTGGGCCTGACCATCATTCCACGCGGCGGCGGCACCGGCTACACCGGCGGCGCCATTCCGCTGACCTGGAAGAGCGCCGTCATCAACACCGAAAAGCTCGAAGCCATGACCGCGGTGCAGACGGTGACCCTGCCCGGGCTGGACACCCCCGTGCCCACCATCTGGACCGAGGCGGGCGTGGTCACCCAGCGCGTGGCCGACGCCGCCGAACGGGCCGGCTTTGTATTCGCGGTCGACCCGACCTCGGCCGAGGCGTCCTGCATTGGCGGCAACGTCGCCATGAACGCGGGCGGCAAGAAGGCCGTGTTGTGGGGCACGGCGCTGGACAACCTGGCGTCCTGGCGCATGGTCACGCCCGATGCGCAGTGGCTCGAAGTCACGCGCCTGAACCACAACCTGGGCAAGATCCACGACGCCGAAATGGCGAGTTTCGAACTCCAGTACTTTCAGGCCGACGGCAAGACGCCTCTTCGCACCGAACGCCTGGACATCCCCGGCCCGGCGTTCCGCAAGGAGGGCCTGGGCAAGGACGTGACCGACAAGTTCCTGAGCGGGCTGCCCGGCATCCAGAAGGAAGGCTGCGACGGGCTGATCACCTCGGCGCGCTGGATCGTGCACCGCATGCCCACGCACGTGCGCACGGTGTGCATGGAGTTTTTTGGCAATCCCAAGGGCGCGGTGCCCAGCATTGTCGAAATCAAGGACTTCATGTTCGCCGAACAAAAGCGGACCGGCACCGTGCTGGCGGGTCTGGAACACCTGGACGACCGCTACCTCAAGGCCGTGGGTTACGCCACCAAGTCCAAGCGAGGCGGCTTGCCCAAGATGGTGCTGGTGGGCGACATCGCCGGTGACGACGCCGACGCCGTGGCCCGCGCCACGTCCGAGGTGGTGCGCATCGCCAATTCACGCAGTGGCGAGGGCTTTGTCGCCGTCAGCCCCGAGGCGCGCAAGAAATTCTGGCTCGACCGCAAGCGCACGGCGGCGATCAGCAAGCACACCAATGCCTTCAAGATCAATGAAGACGTGGTGATCCCGCTGCCGCGCATGGGCGAATACACCGAAGGCATCGAGCGCATCAACATCGAACTGAGCCTGCGCAACAAGCTGGCCCTGTGCGACGCGCTCGAAGGTTTCCTGCGCCACGGCAACCTGCCGCTGGGCAAGCAGGACGACGCCAGCGAAATCCCCTCGGCCGAGCTGCTCGAAGACCGCGTGGCGCAGGCGCTGCCCGTGGTGCGCGAGGTGCGCACGCTGTGGCGCGGCTGGCTGGACGCGATGGACGTGAACTTCACCGGGCTGCAGGAGCACACCCTGCGCGCCAGCTGGAAGACGCAGATCCGCGCGCCGCTGCAGCAGATCTTTGCCGGTGCGCCGTTCGCGCCCATCCTGGCCGAATGCAATGTCATCCACCAGCGCGTGCTCAAGGGCCGCGTGTGGGTGGCGCTGCACATGCACGCGGGCGACGGCAACGTGCACACCAACATCCCCGTCAACAGCGACAACTATGAAATGCTGCAGACCGCGCACGAAGCCGTCAAACGCATCATGGCGCTGGCGCGCAGCTTGGACGGCGTGATCTCGGGCGAGCACGGCATCGGCATCACCAAGCTGGAGTTCCTGAGCGATGCCGAACTCCAGCCGTTCACCGACTACAAGCGCCGGGTGGACCCGCTGGGCCACTTCAACAAGGGTAAATTGCTCCGGAATTCAGAGCAGACTGCGACCGATTCGCGGGGGCTTCATGCCGATCTGACCAACGCCTACACGCCCAGCTTCGGGCTCATGGGGCACGAGTCGCTGATCATGCAGCAAAGCGACATTGGCGCCATTGCCGACAGCGTCAAGGACTGCCTGCGCTGCGGCAAGTGCAAGCCCGTGTGCGCCACGCACGTGCCACGCGCCAACCTGCTGTACAGCCCGCGCAACAAGATTCTGGCCACGTCGCTGCTGGTCGAGGCGTTTCTGTACGAAGAGCAGACGCGCCGCGGTGTGTCGATCAAGCACTGGGAAGAATTCGAGGACGTGGCCGACCACTGCACGGTGTGCCACAAGTGCCTGTCGCCGTGTCCGGTGAAGATCGATTTTGGCGACGTGTCGATGAACATGCGCAACCTGCTGCGCAAGATGGGGCAGAAGTCGTTCCGCCCCGGCAACGCGGCCGCCATGTTCTTCCTGAACGCCACCAGCCCCGAGACCATCAAGCTCATGCGCACCGCCATGGTGGATGTGGGGTTCAAGCTGCAGCGACTGGCCAACGACCTGCTGCGCAGCCTGGCCAGGAAACAGACCGCGCGGCCGCCCGCCACCGTGGGCCGCACACCGGTGAAAGAGCAGGTGGTGCACTTCATCAACAAAAAAATGCCCAGTGGCCTGCCCAAGAAAACCGCGCGGGCCCTGCTCGACATCGAAGACAAGGACTACGTGCCCATCATCCGCAACCCGCAGGCCACCACGGCCGAGACGGAGGCGGTGTTCTACTTCCCCGGCTGCGGCTCCGAGCGGCTGTTCAGCCAGGTCGGACTGGCCACGCAGGCCATGCTCTGGCATGCGGGCGTGCAGACGGTGCTGCCGCCGGGCTATCTGTGCTGCGGCTACCCGCAGCGGGGCTCGGGCCAGTTCGACAAGGCCGAAAAAATCATCACCGACAACCGTGTGCTGTTCCACCGCGTGGCCAACACGCTGAATTACCTGGACATCAAGACCGTGGTGGTGAGTTGCGGCACCTGCTACGACCAGCTGCAGGGCTACGAGTTCGACAAGATATTCCCCGGCTGCCGCATCATCGACATCCACGAATACCTGCTCGAAAAGGGAATCACGCTGTCGAACGCGGGTGCCTACCTCTACCACGACCCCTGCCACAGCCCCATGAAACTGCAGGCGCCGATGAAAACCGTTCACGCGCTGCTGGGCGACCAGGTGCTGGAATCCAAGCGCTGCTGCGGCGAATCGGGCACCCTGGGCGTGACCCGGCCCGACATCTCCACCCAGATCCGCTTTCGCAAGGAAGAAGAACTGCAAGGCGACGTCGCGGCGCTGCGCCAGCTGCCCGGTGCCGACGGCAAGGGCAACGTCAAGATCCTCACCAGCTGTCCGAGCTGCCTGCAGGGGCTGAGCCGCTACGGCAACGACCTGAACAACGGCCTGCTGCAAGCCGACTACATCGTGGTTGAAATGGCGCAGCAGATTCTGGGCGCCGACTGGATGGGCGACTACGTCGAGGCGGCCAACGCGGGCGGCATCGAGCGGGTGCTGGTCTAACGGGGCGGCGCGGGCGTTGGCCCTAGGCCCGTGGCGTTTTTGTCGGCAACCGATAATCCGGTCGGGTTCTTCGCCCTCAACAGGAAGATTTCACATGGCAGGTTTGCAGTCCGGCGCCCCGACGCCGCAGTCCCTCACGGTTCACAGCCAGTCCCGCGTGCTGGAAATCGCGTTTTCAGACGGTGCCTGCTTTCGCATCCCGTTCGAGCTGATGCGCGTGTATTCGCCCTCGGCCGAGGTGCAGGGCCACGGCCCCGGGCAAGAGGTGCTGCAGACCGGCAAGCGCGACGTGGACCTGGCCGCGCTCGACCCGGTGGGCAACTACGCGGTGCAGCCGCGGTTCTCGGACGGGCATGACACCGGCATCTTTTCTTGGGACTACCTCTACTTCCTGGGCTCGCAGCAGGACCAGCTCTGGGCCGACTACACCGCCCGGCTTGAGGCCGCAGGGGTGGACCGCGACGCCCCGATGCCCGAAAAGGGTGGCCACGCCTGCGGCAGCCATTGAGGTGTTGTTGTGCCCAGGTGGCTTGAGGTCCATGCAGCGCTACTATTAAGATAGCTATAAAAGTCCATTTCACGGGGGCTAAGGGCCAAAATTAGTCATAATTCCGACAAAATCCCTGTACCGGCACGGGTTAGTGCCTCCGGCCGGGCCACTTGCCCCTAGCATTGCCATCATGTCCACCACTCACTTTGGTTTTGAATCCGTCGACGAAGCCGACAAGGCCCGCCGCGTGCGCGGTGTGTTCGATTCGGTCGCGCCCAGATACGACCTGATGAACGACCTGATGTCGGCCGGGCTGCATCGCGTCTGGAAGGCCTACACCGTGCAGGTGGCCAACGTGCGCGAGGGCGCCCAGGTGCTCGACATCGCCGGCGGCACGGGCGATCTGGCGCTGGCGTTCGCGGAAAAGGCCGGAGCGTCCGGGCGGGTGGTGCACACCGACATCAACGAAGCCATGCTGCGTACCGGGCGCGACCGTCTGCTGGACGCCGGGGTGGTGCTGCCCACGCTGGTGTGCGATGCCGAAAAACTGCCGTTCCCCAGCAACCATTTCGACGTTGTCAGCGTCGCCTTCGGTCTGCGCAACATGACCCACAAGGACGCCGCGCTGGGCGAGATGAACCGGGTGCTCAAGCCCCGCGGCAGGCTGCTGGTGCTGGAATTTTCCAAAGTGGCCAAGCCGCTGGAAAAGGCCTACGACTGGTATTCGTTCAAGGTGCTGCCACGGCTGGGGCGGCTGGTGGCCGGGGACGACGCCAGCTACCGCTATCTGGCCGAGTCCATCCGCATGCACCCCGACCAGGAGGAACTCAAAACCCTCATGAAGAAAGCCGGTTTTGGCCATGTGGATTATCACAACCTCACGGGCGGCATGGTGGCGTTGCATGTTGGAATCAAGTGCTGAGGCAGGTGACGATTTTTTTGCGTGATGGAGACAAAATGAAATTCTTTTCAGTGATTCTGGTCGGCCTGATGGCCCTGGCGAGCATGGATGCTGATGCTGCCCGCCGTTTTGGGGGCGGAAAATCGTTTGGCAAGCAGTCTGGCAATGTGACGCAGCGCGACGCCGCGCCGGCGGCACCCGGGGGCGTCACACAAAATGCCACCGCCGCCAAACCCGCTCCTGCCAACGCGGCGCCGGGCGCTGCCGCGGC
>JBGSNW010000212.1:0-14887 GCA_041739435.1 Burkholderiaceae bacterium | reverse complement strand
CGGCCTCAAGCTCGACGCCGCGATGGCACGCCGCGCACGCCTTGGCCTGCCACCGGGGCCCGTGCTGTGTTCGGACACCACCGTGGCCAAGGGCCGCGTGATTCATGGCAAACCGCTGGACGAACACGACGCCGAACGCATGCTGGCCGAACTTGCGGGTTCGACCCACCGCGTGCTGACCGCCGTGGCCGTGCAACGGGGGCGCCGCCGCCTGGAGGCCCTGAACGAGTCCCGGGTCAGCTTCGCCCCCCTGACGCGCCAGCAGATCCGCGCCTACGTGGCCAGCGGCGAACCCCTGGGCAAGGCGGGGGCCTACGCCGTGCAGGGTCGGGCGGCCGCGTGGATCACCCGCCTGAGTGGCAGCTACTCTGGCATCATGGGCCTGCCGCTCTTCGAGACGGCGCAATTGCTGCACGCCCTGGGCGTGAAGACATTCTGAGTGCCATGCAACAAGACATCCTGATCAACTGGTCCCCGCAGGAAACCCGTGTCGCGGTGATCGAGAACGGTGCAGTGCAGGAGTTGCACGTCGAGCGCACGCTGGAGCGCGGGCTGGTGGGCAATGTCTACCTGGGCAAGGTGGCCCGCGTGTTGCCGGGCATGCAGTCCGCGTTCATCGACATCGGTCTGGAGCGCGCGGCGTTTCTGCACGTGGCCGACATCATGGCGCCGCATGGGGCGGCCCGCCCGGCAGAGGTTGACGTGCCCGTGACCGCCACGCGTGTGGCGACGCCGCCCACGCCCATTGAAAAGCAGGTGTTCGAGGGACAACCGCTGATGGTGCAGGTGATCAAGGACCCGATCGGCACCAAAGGCGCCCGGCTGTCCACCCAGATCAGCATCGCTGGGCGCCTGCTGGTGTTTCTGCCGCAGGACAATCACGTGGGCGTTTCGCAGAAAATCCCGCCCGGCGAACGCGAGGCGCTTCGCACGCGGCTGCAGGCGCTGGTGGGCGAGCAGGGCGGCGGCTTCATCCTGCGCACCAACGGCGAAGACTCCAGCGACGCGGAATTGTCCGAAGACATCGCCTACCTGCGCAAGACCTGGGCCCGGATCAAGGAGGCCTCTCTGCGGCTGCCCGCGACCTCGCTGCTGCACCAGGACCTGAACCTGCTGCAGCGCGTGCTGCGCGATCTGGTGGGCGAGGAAACGCAGTCGATCCGCATCGACTCCAAGGAGCAGTTCGAGGCGCTGGCGGCGTTTGGCCGCGAGTTCATGCCCGCGGCGCTGCCCAAGCTGCAGCACTACCGCGGCGAGCGGCCGATCTTTGACCTTTACGCCATTGACGAAGAGGTGGCGCGGGCACTGGGGCGGCGCGTCGACCTCAAATCCGGCGGCTACCTGATCGTGGACCAGACCGAAGCGCTGACCACGGTGGACGTGAACACCGGCGGGTTCGTCGGCGCGCGCAACTTTGACGACACCATCTTCAAGACCAATCTCGAGGCTGCCCAGGCGATTGCGCGGCAGCTGCGCCTGCGCAATCTGGGCGGCATCATCATCGTGGATTTCATCGACATGGTGCGCGAAGACCACCGGCAGGCGGTGCTCGCGGAGTTCCGCAAGCAGCTGGCACGCGACCGCGTCAAGACCATGATGGGCAGCTTCTCGCAGCTCGGGCTGGTGGAGATGACCCGCAAGCGCACCCGCGAATCCCTGGCCCACATGCTGTGCGAACCCTGCGAGGTCTGCCAGGGCAAGGGCACGGTCAAGACCGCCCGCAGCGTGACTTACGACATCCTGCGCGAGATCCTGCGCGAAGCGCGCCAGTTCAACCCGCGCGAGTTCCGCGTGGTGGCTTCACCCAAGGTGATCGAGCTGTTCCTGGACGAAGAAAGCCAGCATCTGGCGGGCTTGAGCGACTTCATCGGCAAGCCGATCTCGCTGCAGAGCGAAAGCGCCATGGGGCAGGAGCAGTACGACATCGTGCTGCTGTAGCGGCGCCGGGTTCAACCGGGTTGCGGTTTCGTGCCGGGCCCTTCGCACGCGGGCGCCGAAGGTTCGGCAAAACCCGTCAGGTGCAACCGCGCATACAGCCCGCGCCGGGCCATCAGGTCGGCGTGGGTGCCGGACTCCTGCACCTTGCCGTCGGCCATCACGACGATGCGGTCCGCGTGCTCGATGGTCGAGAGCCGGTGCGCAATGATCAGCGTGGTGCGACCGGCCATCAGGCGTTGCAGGGCCTCCTGCACCAGCCGTTCGGATTCGTTGTCCAGCGCGGACGTCGCCTCGTCCAGGATCAGGATCGGTGCGTCCTTGTACAGCGCACGTGCAATGGCCAGGCGTTGGCGCTGCCCGCCCGACAGTTGTCCGGCGTTGTGCCCCACCACCGTGTCCATGCCCTGCGGCATCTGGGCCACGTGGTCCTGCAGGTTGGCCGCCACCAGGCAGCGCGTCACCCGCTCGCGGTCGAGTGTCTGGCCGAGCGCGACGTTGGCGGCCATCGTGTCGTTGAACATCACCACATCCTGACTCACCATCGCGAACTGCTGCCGCAGCGCCGGGAGCGACCAGTCGGCGAGGTCATGTCCGTCCAGCCGCACGATGCCCGACGTTGGCAGCACAAAGCGCGGCAGCAGGTTGACGAGCGTTGTTTTGCCCGAACCGGACGGCCCGACCAGGGCCACGGTCTCGCCGGGCGTCAACCGCAGGTCCAGTTGTTCGATCGCAAAACGCGGATCGTCCTGGTACTGGACGCTGACCTGCGCAAACTCGATCAGGCCGCTGGCGCGCCCGGGGGCATGTGTGCCCGTGTCTTCGGCGGGAGTCTGCTCGAGCAGGTCCAGGCCCCGCTCCAGCGCCGCGAGTCCGCGGGTGATCGGATTGGCAATCTCGGACAAATGCTTGATGGGCGAGACCACCATCAGCATGGCGGCCACAAAAGCCGCAAACCCGCCGACGGTGGTGCCCATCGTCGCCGATTGCCACAACGCGATCGAAATGATCGCCGACAACGCCATGGCGGCCAGCATGCTGGTCAGCGGCGTGATCGAGGCCGAGGCGGCCGTGGCCTTCATGCCGAGGCGGCGCATGGTCTGGCTGAGAGCGTCGAAGCGGTCGGCCTGCGCGGGCTGGGCGGCGTGCAGCCGGACCATGCGGTAGGCCAGCACGTTTTCTTCGACCACGTAGGCCAGCTGGTCCGTGGCACTCTGGCTGGCCTGGGTGATGCGGTACAGACGGCGCGACATCACGCGCATCACCCACGCCACCAGCGGAAACATCACCCCCACGACCAGGGTGAGTTTCCAGTTCAGGTACACCAGATAGCCCAGCAGCGCCACCAGTGTCATGCCCTCGCGCGCCAGGTTGAGAAGCGCCTGGACCAGCAGATTGGCACCACTTTGCACTTCGTACACCACGGTGTTGGACAAGGCGCTGGCGGAGTGACGTGAAAACAGGCCCACCTGCGCGTCCAGCACGCGCGCGAACAGCGCCCGACGCAGTGCCAGCATGCCGTTGTTGGCAACCCGGGCCAGTGCGAACTGCGCGATAAAGCCGCTGAGTCCGCGCACGCCAAAAAGCAGCAGAATCACGACGGGCACCTTCCACAGGGCCAGCTGCCCGGCCTGGAAACCCTGGTCCAGCAGCGGCTTGAGCATGGCCGGAATCAGGGGCTCGGTGGACGCGCCCACGACGGTGGCGACGACCGCGACGGTCACAACGCCACGCGAATTGGCGAAATAGGGCCGCAGGCGGCGCAGGCGCTGCAGCAGGCTGCGTCCCTGCGGGCGAGGGGTGTCTTGGGATTGGATCATGGAGAAAATGCCCGAGGACGGGAACTCTGAACTGGTGGTTTGAAACAAATATCCCGTGCGGTTAACAAACGGTGCATCGAGGCGGCAGCGCGAGTCGGCATAATGATGCTTCCCGCCAATGATTATCAGACACGCGACGACACCCGGCCTTCGGGCCACGCATCCCCGTTTTCTGCATTGCCTGAAGGACGTGCGGGCTCTGCGTGTCTGCGGGCCTGTGTTGCGTGGTAATCTTTTTCAGGTTTTGCGGCCCCTGACCGGCATCACTCCCGTCTAGAAACCATGAAAAATTCAATTGTCGTTTCACGACGCCTCACGCTTGCCAGCGTGCTGTCGCTGCCTTTTACCGCTGCCCTCGCACAGTTCAGGGTTGAAGTGACGGGCGTCGGGCTGACCCAGTTGCCAATTGCTGTCCATGCATTTCGTGGAGAAGACCAGGCACCCCAGAAAATCGGGGCCATTGTGCAGGCCGATCTTGAACGCTGCGGACAATTTCGTGCTGTCGACGCGTCCGGCCCCACGATGGACGAAACCACACGTCCCGACATGTCCGTCTGGCGCCAGCGCACGGCCGACTCGCTGATCACCGGCAGCGTCACGCGACTGGCCGACGGGCGATTCGACGTGCGCTTTCGCCTGTGGGACGTGGTCCGTGGGCAAGATCTGGGCGGGCAGAGTTTTGCAGTCACCCCCGGCGATCTTCGTCTGTCGGCGCACCGGATTTCTGATTTCATCTACGAAAAGCTCACTGGCGAAAAGGGCGCGTTTTCAACCCGCATCACCTATGTCACCAAGGTTGGCAAACAGTACAACCTGTGGGTTGCCGACGCCGATGGCGAAAATGCGCAATCGGCCCTGAGCAGCCCGGAGTCCATCATTTCGCCTGCCTGGTCGCCGTCCGGCGCACAGTTGGCCTATGTGTCCTTCGAGTCGCGCAAGCCTGTGGTTTATGTGCACGAAGTGGCCACGGGAAAGCGCCGCCTGCTGGCCAATTTCCGGGGATCCAACAGTGCACCGGCCTGGGCGCCGGACGGCCGCAGCCTCGCTGTCACGCTGAGCCGGGACGGCGGGTCCCAGCTCTACACCATCGACGCCAGTGGTGGTGAACCACGTCGGCTCACGCAAAGCATGGGCATTGACACCGAGCCCGTGTATGCATCCGATGGCCGCGCTATTTATTTTGTCAGTGACCGGGGCGGCGCCCCGCAGATTTACCGCATGGCTTCCACTGGCGGCAACCCCGAGCGCGTGACGTTCACCGGCAACTACAACATTTCACCGGCCATCAGCCCCGACGGCCGATGGCTCGCGTATGTGTCGCGCATCAATGGTGCATTCAAGCTGCAGGTCATGGAACTGGCCAGCGGCACGGTGAATTCCATCACGGACACCGTTGCCGACGAGAGCCCTAGTTTTGCGCCGAACAGCCGACTGCTGGTGTACGCCACGCAACAGCAGGGCCGGGAGGCGTTGATGACGACCACCCTGGACGGGAAAGTCAAGGCCCGTCTGGCAGGCCAGACGGGCGATATTCGCGAACCCGGCTGGGGCCCGTTCCAAAAACCCTAATTCACTCAGGAGATTTCGATGATGAAAAGAATTTTGATGGCCTGCGCAACAGCGCTTTTGATGGCGGGGTGTGGTTCCAACGTCAAGCTCGACGATGTGCCGGTGGTGGACCGCACCGGTAGCGCGGTAACGCCAGGCGCCGGTTCGCAAGGCGCAGCTTCAGGCGCCACCCAGAGCGCCGTGGCGCCGGTGGATTTGTCCAAGTCCGGGCAGGATGCCAAAGGTCCGGCCGGCTCCAACCTTGTTTATTTTGACTACGACAGCTTCGTGATCAAGCCCGAGTTCCAGGCCGTCATCGAAGCCCATGCCAGATACCTGGCCGCCAACCGTGCCCGAAAAGCCATGCTGGAGGGGCATACCGACGAGCGCGGGGGCCGGGAATACAACCTGGCCCTGGGGCAAAAACGCGCCGAGGCGGTGCGCCGTGCGCTCGGGCTTCTCGGCGTCGGCGACGCGCAGGTCGAGGCGGTGAGTTTTGGCAAGGAAAAGCCGGCGGTGGCCGGCCACGACGAGAGCGCGTACGCCAAGAATCGCCGCACTGAAATTGTGTATCGGACCCAGCCATGAAACCCAGGATCGGGAGTGCGCTGGCGCTGGCCCTGGCCGGGCTCCTCGCGCTGAACGCCCACGCCGCACTGTTTGAGGATGACGACGCGCGCAAGGCGATTCTGGAACTGCGCCAGCGCGTGGAAGCCAACCGCCAGGCTGCCGAAGCGGCAGAGGCCCGGCTGCTCCAGCAGGTGACGGAAGAAAACGCCCAGCTCAAGCGCAGCCTGCTGGACCTGCAAGGGCAGATCGAGACCTTGCGCGGCGAACTCGCAAGGCTGGTGGGCGGCAACGAGCAGCTGGCCCGCGACGTGGCCGAGCTGCAGCGTCGGCAAAAGGACATCTCTCAAGGCGTGGACGACCGGTTGCGAAAATTCGAGCCAGTGAAGGTGTCGTTGGACGGTGCTGAATTCATGGCCGACCCCACCGAAAAGCGTGACTACGACGCCGCGATGACCACCTTCCGCAAGGGCGACTTCGCCGCGGCGCAAACGGCGCTGGCAGATTTTTTGCGGCGCAATCCGCAAAGCGGCTACCGGCCGTCGGCGCTGTTCTGGCTGGGCAATGCCCAGTACGCCATACGCGATTACAAGGAAGCGATCACCAATTTCCGTTCGCTGCTGGCCCTGTCGCCTGACCATGCGCGCGCGCCGGAGGCGGTGCTGTCCATTGCCAACTGCCAGATCGAGCTCAAGGACACCAAGGCCGCCCGCAAGACGCTGGAAGATCTGGCCAAGGCCTACCCCCAGTCGGAAGCGGCGGCGGCTGGTAAAGAGCGCTTGGCGCGTCTCAAATAATCCGTGTCGACTCAGGTGCCGACCATGGCTGTGGTCGCGGGCGACGAAGCCGATCTTGCCCGCCGGTTTGGCGGGCTCGAGCGCCTGTACGGGGTGCCCGGGGCGCAACGCATCCGGGCTGCCCACGTGGCGGTGGTTGGTGTCGGGGGCGTGGGCTCGTGGGCGGTTGAAGCGCTGGCTCGAAGCGGCGTGGGCCAACTCACGCTGATCGATCTCGACCACGTGTCCGAATCCAACATCAACCGCCAGATCCAGGCACTGGACGACACCCTCGGGCAAGCCAAGGTCACCGCGCTGCGCAAGCGGATCGCCCACATCCATCCGGAGTGCCGGGTCCACGAGGTGGAGGAATTCGTGGACGCTGAAAACTGGCCGCAACTGCTGGTCGGGCCGGTGGATGCCGTGATCGACGCCTGCGACCAGGTGCGCGCCAAGACTGTTCTTGCGGCCTGGGCACTGCGCGAACGGGCTCTGCTGGTTTCGGTGGGTGCGGCGGGGGGCAAGCGCCACGCCCACCGGGTGGACATTGACGATCTCGCCAACACCACCCACGACCCGTTGTTGGCCCAGTTGCGCTACCGGTTGCGCCGCGAGCACGGCGCACCACGAGAAGGTCGAAAAATCGGCGTGGCCTGCGTGTTCAGCCGCGAAGCGGTGCAGGCGCCGGATGCCTCCTGCGCGGTGGCCGATGGTACAACCGTGGACGGCACGCTCAATTGTCATGGCTACGGCTCCGTGGTGGCCGTGACCGCGACATTTGGCCAGTGTGCGGCCGGTTGGGTTCTCGACAGAATCGCGGCAGGCGCTGCGGAATCCCCCAAAAAGGCGATATAATCTTAGGCTTTGCTGGAAGCGATTCAAACGTTGTTCAGCAATGCGTGTGGGACGTTAGCTCAGTTGGTAGAGCAGCGGACTTTTAATCCGTTGGTCACAAGTTCGAATCTTGTACGTCCTACCAAAAACCCGAAGGCCTGATCCTTGTGATCAGGCCTTTTTTGTTGGCGCGCACGGTCACCATGCCCGGGCCATCAATCCGCTGTCGCGCCTTCGATCTGCTCCGACAGAACGAGCCACCGGTCCTCCAGCTTCTGCAGTTCGTCGCTGGCGGCCTTCAGGCGTCGGCCGGCGTCGGCGATCTCCGGCGCGGGCAGGCTTTGGGTCAGGCGGGCCTCGAGCGCGGCCTTGTCGGTTTGCAGTTGCTGCATGCGCCGCTCGCAGGCGTCGAGTTCGCGGCGCAGTGGCCGCAGGCGCTCGGAGTGCTGTTGGCGCGTCTGGGCGTCGATCTTGCGCTGGTCCCGTGACGCGCTGCGGGTTTCAGGTGTTTTTGAGCCTGTAGCCCCCGTGCTTTGGACGTTTTGTGCTATTGGTTCAGTAGTTTTCTCGACCACCCGTGCGGTTTCACGCTGTTCCGAGCGGGCGACTTCACGCAAGCGTCTGGCTTCGTCCAGCAAGTAGCGCTGGTAGTCGTCCACGTCGCCGTCGAACGGCGACACCACGCCGCGCCCGACCAGCCAGAATTCGTCGCACACCGAGCGCAGCAGCGAGCGGTCGTGGCTGACCAGCATCACCGTGCCTTCAAATTCATTGAGCGCGACCGACAACGCCTCGCGCGTGGCCAGGTCGAGATGGTTGGTGGGCTCGTCGAGCAGCAGCAGGTTGGGGCGCTGCCAGACCATCATGGCCAGCACCAGGCGTGCCTTTTCGCCGCCGCTCATGGTGCCCACGGCCTGCTTGACCATGTCGCCGGTGAAATTGAACGAACCGAGGTAGCTGCGCAGATCCTGTTCGCGGCCGGATTCGCCAAACCCCGGGCCGAGCTCGCGCGCCAGGCGGATCATGTGCTCCAGCGGGTTGTCCTGCGGACGCAGCACGTCCAGCTCCTGCTGCGCGAAGTAGCCGATGCGCAGGCCCTTGCCCTGCGTGATCTTGCCGGCAATGGCCGGAATGTCCCCGGCAATCGTCTTGACCAGCGTGGACTTGCCCTGGCCGTTGGCGCCCAGGATGCCGATGCGCTGTCCGGCCAGCACCGATCGGTTCACGCCGCTCACGATGGTCCTGGGCACGTCGTCCACGATGTAGCCGAAGGCACCGTCGCTGATGGCCAGCATCGGATTGGGCAGGTTGGCGGGCTCCTTGAACTCGAAGGTGAATTCGGCGTCGGCCAGCAGCGGCGCCACTTTCTCCATGCGTTCCAGCGCCTTCACGCGACTTTGCGCCTGCTTGGCCTTGCTGGCCTTGGCCTTGAAGCGGTCAATGAACTTCTGGAGATGGGCGATCTTGTCCTGCTGCTTGGCAAAGGCCGATTGCTGTAGCTCCATCTGCTGCGCGCGCAGGGTCTCGAAGGCGCTGTAGTTGCCACCGTAGCGCGTGAGGCGGGCGTTGTCGATGTGCAGGGTGACGCCGGTCACGGCGTCCAGGAATTCGCGGTCGTGGCTGATCACGATCATGGTGCCGGCGTAGCGGCGCAGCCAGGCTTCGAGCCACACCAGCGCGTCCAGGTCCAGGTGGTTGGTGGGCTCGTCGAGCAGCAGCAGGTCGGACGGGCACATCAGCGCGCGCGCCAGCTGCAGCCGCATGCGCCAGCCGCCCGAGAAACTGTTGACCGGCAGGTCCAGCTCGGTGGTCTTGAACCCCAGGCCGAGGATCAGCGCCTGGGCGCGGGGCACGGCGTCGTGCTCGCCGGCGTCGGCCAGGTCGGTGTAGGCGTGGGCTATGGCCATGCCGTCTCCGCCAGCCTCGGCCTGTGCCAGCGTCTCGCGCAGCTCGGTCAGCCGGGTGTCGCCGCGAAGCACGAAGTCGGTGGCGCTTTCGGTGGTCTCGGGCATGTTCTGCGCCACTTCGGCCATGCGCCAGGCCGCCGGGCGGTGGAAATCGCCACCGTCCTCGTGCAGGGTGCCGTTGAACAGGGCAAACAGCGTGGATTTGCCCGCGCCATTGCGGCCCACCAGGCCGACTTTTTCGCCGGGGTTGATGGTGACGGACGCCTGGTCGAGCAGGACTTTGGCGCTGCGACGCAGCACCACGTTTCGCAAAGTGATCATGAGTTTTCCAGCCCGGCGAGCAATTGGTCGCGCGTGGCAATCAGCACCTGGTCTTCGCCAGCGCTGGTTTCGAGCCAGACCACCTCCAACGCGGGGAAGGCGGCTTCAAAATGGCCCCGTTCGTGGCCGATCTCCAGCACCAGCACGGCCTGGGGCGCCATGACGGCCGGCGCGGCGTGCAGCAGGGTGCGGATGAAGTCCATGCCGTCGGCGCCCCCCGCCAATGCCAGCGCGGGTTCGGCCTGGTATTCGGCGGGCAGGGCGGCCATGCTCTGGCTGTTGACGTAGGGCGGGTTGCACAGGATCAGGTCGTAGGGGCCACACACGGCCGCAAGGCCATCGGACACCCCGGGCGTGACGCGGCTGGACAGCCCATGCCGGTCGATGTTGATGCGCGCGACCTCGAGCGCGTCGGGGGACAGGTCGGCTGCATCCACCGTGACTTCAGGCCACGCCATGGCCGCAAGAATGGCCAGGCTGCCATTGCCGGTGCACAGGTCGAGCACCCGGCGGGTGTGCTCGCCCAGCCAGGCGTCAAAGCTGCCGTCGACGATCAGTTCGGCAATGAGCGAGCGCGGCACGATGGCGCGCTCGTCCACATAAAACGGCACGCCCTGCAGCCAGGCCTCGTGGGTCAGGTAGGCGGCGGGCTGGCGGGTGCGGATGCGGGTTTCGACCAGTTCGCGCACCTGCGCTTCCTGCGCCGGCGCCACAGGCTGGTCGCCCAGCGATTCGAGGCCGTCCAGCGGCGTGTCCAGCGGCAGGCCCATGCGCCACAGCGTGAGCCACACGGCTTCGTCGAAGGCGTTGTTGGTGCCGTGCCCAAACGAAACGCCCGCCGATTCGAGGCGGGCGCACATGGCGTCAACCAGTTCGATCAATGTCATCGGGACAGGCGCTCCAGAATGCCGCGGTAGATGTTCTTGAGGGGTTCAATATCGGTCAGGTTCACGTGTTCGTCAATTTTGTGAATGGTGGCGTTGGGCGGGCCGAGTTCGATGACTTCGGGGCAGATTTGTGCAATGAAGCGGCCGTCGCTGGTGCCGCCGGTGGTCGACAAGACCGTCTCCAGACCGGTTTCGGCGTGAATGGCGTCGCGCACGGCGTTCACCAGTGCGCCCGGCGTGGTGAGAAAGGGCAGGCCGCCGAGCGTCCATTGCAGGTCGTAATCCAGGCCGTGGCGGTCCAGCACGGCCTGCAGGCGCTGTTGCAGGCCATCGGGCGTGGATTCGGTGCAGAAACGGAAATTGAAGTCCACCACCACCGTGCCCGGAATCACGTTGCTGGCGCCGGTGCCGCCGTGGATGTTGCTGACCTGCCAGGTGGTGGCCGGAAAGTAGGCGTTGCCCGCGTCCCATTGCGTGGCCACGAGTTCGGCCAGCGCCGGGGCCAGCAGATGGACCGGGTTGCGCGCCAGATGCGGGTAGGCGATGTGGCCCTGCACGCCCTTGACGGTGAGCTTGCCGCTCAGGGTGCCGCGGCGGCCGTTCTTGATCATGTCGCCGGTGTGTTCCACCGAGGTGGGTTCGCCCACGATGCAATAGTCCAGCGCCACACCGCGCTTCTGGAGCGCCTCGCAAACGACCACGGTGCCGTCGGTGGCCGGGCCTTCCTCGTCGCTGGTCAGCAGCAGCGCGATGGACAGCGCGGGCTTCGGGTGGGCGGCCAGAAATTCCTCCACCGCGACCACAAAGGCCGCGATGGAGGTTTTCATGTCGCTGGCGCCGCGGCCAAAGAGCTTGCCATCGCGGTGTGTGGGCGTGAAGGGCGGGCTGCGCCATTGGTCGAGCGGGCCGGTGGGCACCACGTCGGTGTGGCCCGCGAACACCAGGGTTTTGGGCGGGCTGGATTTTGCTACGTTATCGGTAGCTGACTCTCCATATTGGACGGGGGGAGAGGCCGGAAAACCCTTGAAAATCGCCCAAAGGTTGCCGACCCGGAAGCTGTCGGGCCCGCTGTCCAGGCGCTCACAGGCAAAACCCAGCTGGCCCAGCCGGGCGGCCAGAAGTTCCAGGCAGCCTTCGTCGCGCGGCGTGATCGAGGGCCGGGAAATCAGTTCTTCGGTGAGGCGGAGCGTGGCGGTCATGAAGGTTCAAAAGGGACGACCCCAACCGCGGCAGCAGGAAGCCGGGGCGTCAGGGCTTGCGCAAGCTACATCGAGCCAAAACCGGTGGAGCCGAACTTGGAGCTCGGGTGCACATCGAGCGTGATTTCGGTGAACGAGGGTTCGTCATTCTGGGTATCGGGCACCTCGGCCTTGCTGGCCTTGGTGAAGTCGTTCTGCAGCCGCCACATCAGGTTGGTGGGCGAATCGGCGTGCGCCAGGCCCTCCTTGCGGTCCACGGTGCCCTGGGTGATGAGCCGGGCGATGTCCTGCTCGAACGTCTGCGAACCTTCGGCCACCGAATTTTCCATGGCCTCCTTGACGCCGGAGAAATTGCCTTTTTCGATGAGTTCGGACACCAGTTGCGTGTTCAGCAGCACCTCGGCCGCCGGCACACGGCTGCCCCGCGTGGTGCGCAGCAGGCGTTGCGACACCGTGGCCTTCAGGGCGGCGGCCAGGTCGCCCAGCATGGTGGGGCGCACCTCCACGGGGTAGAAACTCAGGATCCGGTTCAGTGCCTGGTAGCTGTTGTTGGCGTGCATTGTGGCCAGGCAGAGGTGGCCCGACTGGGCGTAGGCGATGGCGGCCGACATGGTGTCGCGGTCGCGGATCTCGCCGATGAGAATGACGTCAGGCGCCTGGCGCAGCGCGTTGCGCAGGGCCACCTGCAGTGATTCGGTGTCGGTGCCGACCTCGCGCTGGTTGATCACCGCGCGCTTGTTGCGGTAGATGAATTCAATCGGGTCTTCGATCGTCAGCACGTGGCCGATCTCCCGCTCGTTGCGGTAGTCGATCATGGAGGCCAGCGTGGTGGTCTTGCCCACGCCGGTGGCACCCACCAGGAGGATCAGTCCGCGCTTTTCCATGATGAGGTCGCGCAGCACGTCGGGCAGGTTCAGCGACGCCAGCGGCGGAATGTCGGTCGTAATGTAACGCACGACCACGGCATAGGTGCCACGCTGGCGCATGCCGCTGATGCGGAAATTGCCCACCCCTTCCATTGGAAAGCCCATGTTCAGCTCGCCCACGCGCTCCAGCTCTTCGATGCGGTGGGCCGGCAGGATTTCGGCCAGCAGGTTGCGCGGCGCGTCGGCCGGCAACACCTGGTTGTTGATGGGCACCGACTGCCCGTTGATCTTGATGAGCGCGGGCGAATTCGCCGACAAATACACGTCCGACGCCTTGCGCTCGGCCATGAGACGCAGAATCCGCTCCATCGTGCCCATCGTTGCCATGGTGTCGTTCCTTGTTGTGAATCGGGTGGGTCGGGGTGCTCAGTCGCGCAGCAGATCGTTCAGGCTGGTCTTGGCGCGGGTTTGCGCGTCCACCCGCTTGACGATCACCGCGCAATACAGGCTGTGGGTGCCGTCGGCGCTGGGCAGGTTGCCCGACACCACGACCGAACCGGCCGGAATGCGGCCGTAGCTGACGGTGCCGGTGGCACGGTCAAGAATCTTGGTGCTCTGGCCGATGTACACCCCCATCGAGATCACCGAGTTTTCCTCGACGATCACGCCTTCGACGATCTCGGAGCGCGCACCGATGAAACAGTTGTCTTCGATGATGGTCGGGTTGGCCTGCACCGGCTCCAGAACGCCGCCCAGGCCGACGCCGCCGGACAAATGCACGTTCTTGCCCACCTGGGCGCAGCTTCCCACCGTGGTCCAGGTGTCCACCATCGTGCCTTCGTCCACATAGGCGCCGATGTTCACGTACGAGGGCATGAGGATCGCGCCCCTGGCGATGTAACTGCCGCGGCGCGCCACGGCTGGCGGCACCACGCGCACGCCGGTGGCCTTCATCTGGGCCTCGTCGAGGTGTGAGAACTTGGTCTTGACCTTGTCGTAAAAGCCCAGCTCGCCGGCCCGGATGATTTCGTTGTCGTGCAGGCGAAAGCTCAGCAGCACGGCCTTCTTGATCCACTGGTGCGTGGTCCACTGGCCCACACCTTCGCGTGTGGCAACACGCAGTTGGCCCCGGTTCAACTCCGAAATGACGTGCTCGACCGCGTCGCGGACTTCGTTCGGGGCGGACGCTGGGGCCAGCGTGGCGCGCTGTTCCCAGGCGGTGTCGATGATTTTTTGCAGTTGTTCGGACATGGGTGTCAGTGAGAGTTCTGTTGAATGAATTGCACGATGCGTTCGGCGGCCTCGGTGCACTCGGCGCTTTCGGCCACCAGGGCCATGCGCACGCGGCCCGCGCCGGGATTGGCACCGGCACTGTCGCGGCCGAGGTAACTGCCGGGCAACACCGTGACATTGTATTGAGCCAGCAGGTCGCGCGCGAATCCGGTGTCCGATCCCCCGCAAACCCGCGGTGGCACACCGGCCCACAGGTAAAACCCCGCATCGGGCAGCCGCACGTCCATCACCTCGGCCAACATGGGCGTGACCTGGGCAAATTTGGCACGGTACAGAGCCCGGTTGTCCACCACATGCGCCTCGTCGTTCCAGGCGGCCACGCTGGCGGCCTGGACCACCGGGCTCATCGCCGTGCCGTTGTAGGTGCGGTAGAGCAGAAAGGATTTGATGATCGCGGCGTCGCCCGCCACGAAGCCGCTGCGCATGCCCGGCACGTTGCTGCGCTTGGACAGCGAGGTCAGGGCGATCAGGTTCCTGAAATCGCCGCGGCCCAGCCGGGTGGCCGCTTCCAGGCCCCCCAGCGGGGGTTCGTCGCGGAAATAGATCTCGCTGTAGCACTCGTCCGACGCGATCACGAAGCCATGGCGGTCGCTCAGCGCAAACAGCTTTTGCCACTCGGCCAGCGGCATCACGGCGCCCGCCGGGTTGCCGGGCGAGCACACGTAAAGCAGTTGTGTGCGCTGCCAGACTTCGTCCGGCACGCGGTCCCAGTCGATGCCGAAGTTGCGCGCCGCGTCGCTGGCCACGAAGTACGGCGTGGCGCCGGCCAGCAGTGCCGCGCCTTCGTAAATCTGGTACAGCGGGTTGGGGCACACCACGGTGGCGCCGGGGCGCGTGGGGTTCACCACCACCTGGGCCAGTCCGAACAGCGCCTCACGTGAGCCGGCCACGGGCAGCACCTGCGTGGCCGGGTCCACGGTCACGCCGTAGCGCC
>JBGSNW010000151.1:0-6584 GCA_041739435.1 Burkholderiaceae bacterium | reverse complement strand
CTGCAGCGGCGGCGGCTGGCGCGGCCGCAGGCGCCTCGACAAACGGTCCCGGATCTGCGCACGCGGGTGTGGCCGTGGCCGGCTTCACGGTCTTGCCGGTGGCCTTGGCGGTTTTGTAATAGCGCTCTGCCGTGCTGTCCTGGCTTTTGCACAACTTGTATGCGGCAACTTTTCCGCCGTGCGCGGTTTTGGCGGCGGTGGCTGCCGCTTTGGCCTTGGCTTCATCGCTGGGGGCCGGCAACTTGGCCCACGCCGTGGACAGGCCAATACAGGTGGCGGCGATACCGATCAGGAGTTTGTTCATGGTGATCAATCCTTGAAATTCTGAAATGAACTCAGGCCTGCGCGGTCCGGGTGGGCGCGGAGGGCTGGGTGCGTTGTGCCGGAATTTTTCCGGCCTTGACGTCGTCGTACCAGTATTCGTGGTGCTCCCTGGCCCAGGTTTCATCCACATAACCGGTCCGCATGGCCTTGTAGGCCCCGCGCATGCCCAATGTGCCCATGTAGATGTGTCCGATGAACAGGGCCATCATGAGCGCCGAGGCCACACCGTGAATCATGTTGGCGATCTGCATGGTGGAACGCTCGTAAATCATCCCCGGCACCAGCTGGTTCAACACCAGGCCCGAGCCCACCACCACCGCACCGAGCAACAGCACACCGGCCCAGAACAACACCTTTTCACCCGCGTTGAAGCGGTGCGACGGCACTTCCTTGCTGGAAAGCAGGCCACCGCCGTGCAGCAGCCAGGTCAGGTCGCCCTTGCCCGGCAGGTTGTCCTTGACGAACGTGATGAACACGATCAGCAGCGACACCGCGAACAGGGGGCCGGCAAAGTTGTGTGCGTTTTTCAGCGCATAGGTCAGCCAGCCGAACAGCGTGCTGCCAATCACGGGCAGGATGAAAAACTTGCCAAAGGCCATGACAATGCCGGAGATGGCCAGCACGCTGAAGGCGATCGCGTTGGCCCAGTGGGCCGAACGCTCGAACGGCGTGAAGCGTTCGATCGTGCGCCCGGTTTCTGCCCCATGCAACTCGATCGTGCCCTTGCGCCAGTAAAACAGCGCAACCGCGCCAAGGACAATCAGCAACAGCGAACCGCCATACGGGATGATCCAGTTGTTGCGCGCCTGCCGCCAGGCCTCGCCAGCCGTGGTCAGGCGCGAGCCCGGGTACTGCACGAAGGGCTGGATCAGGTTGCCGGCCTCGGGCGCTTCGCTTTTGGGCAGGCTCGAATACCCGGTTGTGCCCTGACCCACGGCTCGCCACATGGGCGCGTTGTTGCCGGGCTGAACGGCCGCCCGTTCGGCGTTCGTCTGGCCTGCATATTTGGGGTCGGCGCTGGCGTCCGGCTTGACCTCAAAAATGTTCTGGCTCTGAATGCCCCCCGCAGCCGGGGCTGAGGGCGCGGCCGGTTGCACCGGCTCCACCTGCAGCTTGTTCTGCGCAAGGGCACCACCGCACAAACCGAGCGCCAAAATTCCTGTCGCAAGAAATGACCGAAACATAGGGTCTCCCGCTCAGTTTGTTTTGGCGTAGTCGTTCTGACCGGCCTGCGTGCGCGCCTTGAGCTGCTGCTCCCAGCTGGCCTTGTCGCCAGCTTTCCAGCCCTGTGCCACGAAGGGTGAGCCGGTGCCGGAGTAAGGCGCGGCATCCTGTTTCGCAGCCCCCAGGTTTTGCGGCTTTTCACCGCAGGCGGCCAGCGCCAGAACAGCGCCGAGAATTGCAAGGGTACGCATCATCATGACTTGGCTCCTGCCACTGGCGGTTGACCGGCTTGCTTCGATCCATAGGCGGTGCCCCAGCCCCAGACCTCGGCGCCCTTGCCACGTTTGAGCACGCGGTTGCGGAAAATGTCGGCCACCACGTCGCCATCACCGGCGAGCAGGGCCTTGGTGGAACACATCTCGGCGCAGGCGGGCAGCTTGCCCTCGGCCAGGCGGTTGCGGCCGTATTTCTCGAACTCGGCCTGGCTGCCGTGTGTTTCCGGGCCACCGGCGCAGAACGTGCATTTGTCCATCTTGCCGCGCACACCGAAGGTGCCCTGCGACGGAAACTGCGGTGCGCCAAACGGGCAGGCATAGCTGCAGTAGCCGCAGCCGATGCACACGTCCTTGTCGTGCAGCACCACACCTTCGTCGGTACGGTAGAAGCAGTTCACCGGGCAGACGGCCATGCAGGGCGCGTCCGAACAGTGCATGCAGGCCACCGAGATCGACTTTTCACCCGGCACACCGTCGTTGAGCGTGACCACCCGACGGCGGTTCACCCCCCAGGGGACCTCGTGCTCGTTCTTGCAGGCGGTGACGCAGCCATTGCATTCAATGCAGCGCTCGGCGTCACATACAAATTTCATCCGTGCCATCGCGGTCTCCTTAGGCTTTCTCGACGTTGCAGATCGTCGTCTTGGTTTCCTGCATCATGGTCACGGAGTCGTAACCGTACGTGGTGGCCGTGTTGACCGCCTCGCCCCGAACCACTGGCGCCGCGCCATTGGGATAGAACGCCAGCATGTCGGCGCCCTGCCATCGACCGGAGAAGTGGAACGGCATCCAGCAGGTGCCCGCATCCACACGCTCGGTCACCAGGGCCTGCACGTTCAGGCGGGCACCCGTGGGCGACGTCAGCCAGACCCGCTCACCGTTGCGGATGCCGCGGTCGGCCGCCGCCTTGGGGTTGATCTCGACAAAGGCTTCCTGTTGCAGTTCGGCCAGCCAGGGGTTCGAGCGGGTTTCCTCGCCACCGCCCTCGTATTCGACCAGACGACCGGAGCTGAGGATCAGCGGGAATTTCTCGTGGATCTTGTCGGCCACGTTCTTGTCCTGCACCGTTTTGTACAGCGTGGGCAGACGCCAGAACGCGTTCTTGTCGGCATGGGTCGGGTACTTGGCCACCAGATCGGGCCGCGTGTTGTACAGCGCCTCGCGGTGTTGTGGCACCGGGTCGGGGAAGTTCCACACCAGTGCCCGCGCCTTGGCGTTGCCAAACGGGTGGCAACCGTGGGCCATGGTGACACGCTGGATGCCACCGGACAGGTCGGTCTTCCAGTTCTTGCCCTCGGCAGCGGCCTTTTCGGCATCGGTCAGGTCGTCCCACCAGCCGAGTTTTTTCAGCAGCACGTGGTCAAACTCGGGGTAGCCGGTGGTGATCTCCGCCCCCAGGGAGTGGGAGCCGTCTTCGGCCAGGAGGTTCTTGCCTTCGCGCTCGACACCGAAATTGGCGCGGAAGTTGCCACCGCCGTCCATCACGTGTTTGGAGGTGTCGTACAGGTTGGGCGAACCCGGGTGCTTGAGCGAGGGGTTGCCGAAACACGGCCACGGAAGACCGAAATAATCGCCGGTGAAGTCGTACCCGGTTTCCTTGTCCTTGCCACCCTTGGCCTTGAGCGTTTTCACGTCAAACAGGTGCATGTTGCGCATGTGCGCCTTGAGCCGCTCCGGACTCTGCCCTGTGTAGCCGATGGTCCAGACCGACTTGTTGATCTCGCGCAGGATGTCTTCGGGCACGGGCTCGTCCATGCCACCAACCTTCTGCATCTTGAAGTTCTTGGTGAACTCGGTGCCAAAACCCAGCTTCTGGGCGAATTGGTACATGATCATGTGGTCGCTGCGGCTTTCCCACAACGGCTCGATCACTTTTTCGCGCCACTGGATGGAGCGGTTGGACGCCGTGACGGAGCCGCTGGTCTCGAACTGCGTGGCGGCCGGCAGCAGGTACACCGCACGGTTCGGATTGAGGTCCTCGGCCTTGCCGGGCATGGCGGCCATGGCCGCGGTGGCCGAAGGATACGGGTCCACCACCACCAGCAGGTCGAGCTTGTCCATGGCGCGCTTCATTTCCAGTCCGCGCGACTGCGAGTTGGGCGCATGACCCCAGAAGAACACGCCGCGCAGGTTGGAATCCTGGTCGATCAGCTCGTTCTTTTCGAGCACGCCGTCAATCCAGCGCGACACGGTGATGCCAGCTTTGCTCAGCATGCCGGGTGCATAGCGGCCCTTGATCCACTCAAAGTCGACACCCCAGACTTTCGCGAAATGTTTCCACGAGCCTTCGGCCAGGCCGTAATAGCCCGGCAGCGAATCCGGGTTGGGGCCCACATCGGTGGCGCCCTGCACGTTGTCGTGGCCGCGGAAGATGTTGGCGCCACCACCCGACTTGCCCACATTGCCCAGCGCCAGCTGCAGGATGCACGACGCGCGCACCATGGCATTGCCAATGGTGTGCTGGGTTTGCCCCATGCACCAGACGATGGTGCCCGGGCGGCTTTCATTCAGGATCTTGGCCACGTTGAACACGGTGGCTTCGTCGGCGCCGCAGGCCTCGAAGACCTTGTCGGGTGTCCATTTGGCGAGCACGTCTTCCTTGACCTTTTCCATGCCATAGACGCGGTCGTTGATGTACTTCTGGTCTTCCCAGCCGTTCTTGAAGATGTGATACAGCACACCAAACAGGAACGGGATGTCGGTGCCCGAGCGGATGCGCACGTAATGATCGGCCTTGGCGGCGGTGCGGGTGAACCGCGGGTCGACCACGATCATCTTGGTGCCGGTTTCCTTGGCGTGCAGCATGTGCAGCAGCGAAACCGGGTGAGCCTCGGCGGCATTGGAGCCGATGTACAGGGCGACCTTGCTGTTTTGCATGTCGTTGTACGAATTGGTCATGGCGCCGTAGCCCCAGGTGTTGGCCACACCAGCCACCGTGGTGGAGTGGCAGATGCGTGCCTGGTGGTCGCAGTTGTTGGTGCCCCACAGGCTGACCCACTTGCGCATCAGGTAGGCCTGCTCGTTGTTGTGCTTGGACGAGCCGACGAAGTAAATGCTGTCAGGACCGCTGGCCTTGCGCAGCTCCAGCATGCGGGCGCTGATTTCGTTCAGCGCCACATCCCAGCTGATGCGCTCGTATTTGCCGTTGACCAGCTTCATGGGGTAGCGCAGACGGTATTCGCCATGGCCGTGCTCGCGCAATGCAGCCCCCTTGGCGCAATGCGCGCCCAGGTTCAGCGGTGAATCGAACACCGGCTCCTGGCGCACCCAGACGCCGTTTTCCACCACGGCGTCCACCGCGCAGCCCACCGAGCAGTGCGTGCAGACCGTGCGCTTGACTTCCACCTTGCCAGCCCCCACGGCCACGCCTTTGTCGCCGGCGGCCTGGGCCTTTTTCACCAGCGTCAATTGGGATGCGGCAATACCGACCCCCACCCCGAGGCCCGAGCGGCGCAGAAATGCGCGACGGTCCATGGTGGGGAGTGCATTGGACAGGCCGCGGCGCAGGCTGTGCACAAACGGCGAAACGGCCTTGCCTTGGGCAGTGCCAGATTTTTTGGTCAACAACATGGGACTCTCCAGACAATGAGAGTTAAACAAGGGTGGTTTTGTAGTACTGCTTGACGTGGTCCGTCAGGCTGTAGCCACCGCCCTTTTCAGGCGCTGCCTTCGGCTGCGAAGGCAGCGGGGCAATTTCGTGGACCGAAGGCAGCAGACTGGCTGCGGCCGCAACGGCACCAACGCCGGTGGCTCCGGCGAACAGTGTCCGCCGCGATAGCTTGCTGGGGGGCTGGCTCATGCGTGATCTCCTGGTAAGTTCCACATAGGAACAGAAATGCATAACGCACCGAATGTATCAATGCGCGCAGTCCTTCACAAGTGGGCCAAACACCAAAAAACAAATCCGCCAGGACCGCCGGGCAACACGCGTCGCCATGCTGCAATGCAACGTGGATGCATTCGAATATTTTCCCAGCAGAAACCGTGCCCGATCACGTTTCCATGACCATCCCCAGCAAGATCAAGCACTTGAACGCATCGTCTCTGACCTGGCACGCGGACAATGCGTCACCCTGTCGCACTCGATGCGACAAGTTGTCGCATTGGCTTGCGTGTTGCGGGCGAGAACTCTCGCCGATGACGGCGGCCGGCAGAGCGTCGCCCATCGACACAAATCGGTCGAACCAAGGGCATACCCTGATCCGACACACCCGTGGACCGATAGAATTTTGCCTCCCGGACACACATCTTGACCTTCGACACTCCACCTCCTCCTCCCGAAAAATCCCATGAAGGCTGGCCGTTCTGGTCGATCCTGGTGGTGGACGACGAACAGGGCATGCGCAACTTCCTGGTCAAGACACTGGTCCCTCGTTGCCAGTTCGTCATGAATGCGGGCAGCGCCGAAGAAGGCGCCGAGATGCTGCGTGGGCACCATGTGGACCTGATCATTCTGGACATTTCGCTGCCCGGGCGCAGCGGCGTGGCCTGGCTCAAGGAGTTGCGTGAACAGGGCTTCTCGGGCGAGGTCATCCTGATCACCGCGTTTGCCGACCTGGAGACCGCCATCGAGGCGCTGCGCGCGGGTGCATCGGACTTCATCCTCAAGCCCTTCCGGGTGCCGCAGATCCTGAACGCGGTGAAGCAGTGCTACGAACGTTCACGCCTGGCGCGCGAAAACTACGTGCTGCGCCGCAGCCTGCCCACACCGACCGACGTGGCCGGAGGGCTGGTCGGCGTGTCACCCGCCATGACCCAGTTGACGCATGCGTTGCGGCGCGTGGCGCCCGTCCACAGCACCGTGCTGCTGCAGGGCGAGTC
>JBGSNW010000129.1:0-1601 GCA_041739435.1 Burkholderiaceae bacterium | reverse complement strand
AGTTGCTGCGCCATCTGCGTGAGGCTGTCGGCCGTGGCGTGGTCCACCACCTGGCAGCGGACCACCGCGTCCAGCGCGGGCAGCAGCGGCGCCCAAACGGTGGCGTCGCACATGAGCCCGGGCACAAGAACCAGTGGCGTGGGCTGCATCTCAGCGGGTCTTTCCCGGGTCCTTCACGTCCTTGAGGGTTTCAAACTCGACGTTATGGAGCTGGCCGTTGACCCGCTCGACTTTGCGGATGTAGATGTTGTGCACCACGTCGCGGGTCTGCGCGTCGATCGACATCGGGCCGCGCGGGCTCTCGAACGCCTGGCCCTTCATGGCCGCCAGCAGGGCATCGCCGCCACCCGCGCCCTGGGTGGCCTTGAGCGCTTCGTAGATGACGTGCATGCCGTCGTAGGCGCCCACCGCCATGAAGTTCGGGCGCAGGCCGTTGTTGGCCTTGCCAAAGGCTTCGACGAACTTCTTGTTCAGCGCCGAGTTGTGGGCGGCGGAATAGTGGTGGGCCGTGACCACGCCGTGGGCCACTTCGCCCATGCCGTTGAGGATGTCGTCGTCGGTGACGCTGCCCTCGGCGATCAGGCGGATGCCGGCCTTGTCCAGGCCGCGCTCGGCAAACTGCTTCATCAGCGCCGAGCCCTGGCCCGACGGGACGAACGCAAACAGCGCGTCGGGTTTGGCGTCGCGCACTTTCTGCAGGAAGGGCGCGAAATCGGGGCCACGCAGCGGCACGCGCAGGGTCTCCACCACGGTGCCGCCGTTGGCAATGAAACGCTCCTTGAAGAACTTTTCGGAATCGACACCCGGGCCGTAGTCGGTGACCAGGCTCACCACCTTCTTGACGCCGTTTTTCGAGGCCCAGTCGGCCAGCGCCGTCACCACCTGCGGCACGGTGAAGCTGGAGCGGACGATGTAGGGCGAGGCCTCGGTGATGATGGAGGTGGCCGCCGACATGACGACCAGCGGCGTCTTCGACTGCGTGGCCACGGGCGCGGTGGCCAGCGCCAGCGGCGTGAGGCCAAAGCCGGCCAGCACGTCCACCTTGTCGTTGACCACCAGTTCCTGCGCGATGCGCTTGGTGACGTCGGCGGTGCCGGTGTCGTCCTTGACGATGACCTCGACCTTGCGGCCGGCCACCGTGCTGCCGTTTTGCGCCATGTACAGGCGGGCCGCGGCCTCCAGCTGCTTGCCGGTGGAGGCGAACGGCCCGGTCATGGGCAGGATCAGCCCGATGCGAAAGGGTTCGCCCTGGGCCAGCGCGCCACCCGCGCCCGTGAGCAGGGCCGCCGCCGCGGCCGCGATGAAAAGGGTTCGACGTTGTTGCATGTGTTGTCTCCTCGTGGGTTGGATGGAAGCGGGAGCCCGAAACGGACCCGCAAAGCTATGCCATGCGCTTGGTGCGTTGTCGCCCTTGCGTGCCTGCAAGAATACTGCCGCGCCGGAAACACGACGTATGCTTTTCCGGCCCGGGCTATGCGATTTGCTTCATGCGCCGCGGTTTAACCCACCCCGCGCGCAATCCCGGCGGCAATGTCGCGGACCGCTTCGACCAGGTGCAACACCCCGGGGGTGGGCCGTTGCCCGCTGCGGCGGGTGAGGCC
>JBGSNW010000122.1:0-3076 GCA_041739435.1 Burkholderiaceae bacterium | reverse complement strand
GATGGGCGCGGCCTTCGGCGGTGGCCAGGTCGCAGCCCTCGCGGGCGGCCTCGATCAAAAAGCGGCTGAGCGGCGTGGCCTCACTGACCATGCGCGCAAACGCCTCGCGGCCGAACTCGCGGATGTAGCTGTCCGGGTCGTGCTCGGCCGGCAGAAAAAGGAACTTCACGTTGCGCACGTCGGTGGCGTAGGGCAGGGCGCCGTCGAGCGCCTTGCGCGCGGCGCGACGCCCGGCGGCGTCGCCGTCAAAGCTGAACACCACGCTGTCGGTGAAGCGGAACAGCTTTTGCACATGGTCGGGCGTGCAGGCCGTGCCCAGCGTGGCCACGGCGTTGGGAAAACCCAGCTGCGCCAGCGCCACCACGTCCATGTAGCCTTCGGTGACGAGCACGTAGCCTGCGTCGTGCAGGGCCTGGCGCGCCTCGAACAGGCCGTACAACTCGCGGCCCTTGCTGAACACGGGCGTTTCGGGTGAGTTCAGGTACTTCGGCCCGGCACCGCCAGGAGACGTCCCGTCACGGTCGCCCAGCACGCGCCCGCCAAAGCCGATGCATTCGCCCTTGATGTTGCGAATGGGGAACATGACGCGGTCGCGAAAGCGGTCGTAACGCCTGGCCTGTCCTGAGCCGGTCGAAGGAGCCTGTCCTGAGCCGGTCGAAGGGTCCTCGTTCACGATGACCAGGCCGCTCTCGGCCAGCAGCGGGTCGTCGTAGTTCGGGAACACGCTGGCCAGCCCGCGCCAGCCTTCGGGTGCGTAGCCCAGGCCAAACTGGCGCGCCACTTCGCCCGACAGGCCGCGGCGTTTGAGGTAGTCCACCGCGCGGGGCGATGCCTTGAGATGCCTGCGGTACGCGTCGCCGGCCTTTTCCAGCACGTCGGTCAATGTGGCCTGCTTCTGCCGCTGTTCCTGTGCGCGGGCGCGGTCGGCGGGGGAGGCGTCGTCTTCGGGCACCTGCAGGCCGTATTGCTGGGCCAGATCGGTCACGGCTTCGACGAAGGTGCTGCCCGTGTGTTCCATCAGGAAGTTGATGGCGTTGCCACTCTTGCCGCAACCAAAGCAGTGGTAGAACTGCTTGGACGGGCTGACGCTGAAACTCGGCGACTTCTCCCCGTGGAACGGGCACAGGCCCATGAAGTTGGCGCCGCCCTTCTTGAGCTGCACATGGCGCCCGACGATCTCCACCACGTCCACGCGGGCGAGCAACTCTTGGATGAAAGACTGGGGAATGGCCATGGACGGAGCAGACTGTGCCCCGTATTCTTACCGAACCGGGGCTCGCGCCATGACATGGCGTCGATGACCTTCGCGCGCACCGGCCCCCGGGCCGCTTGCCTCAGGTGGGCTTGGTCGCCAGCCCGATGCGCTCGATGATGGCTTTCTCTTTCTGGTAGTTGTCGCGCGCAAACCGGGTGTAGTCGGCGGTGTTCATGTAGATCACCGACTGGTCGTACTTTTCGAACGAGGCCAGCACCGCCGGGTCTTCCAGCGTCTTTTTGAAGGCATCGTGCAGCTTCTGGGTGATGGCCGGGTCCATGCCCTTGGGGCCGCCGATGCCAAAGGGCGAATCGGCCACTGTCTCGTAACCCAGTTCGTTGAGTGTGGGCACGTTGGGCCAGCGCTTGGTGCGTTTGCTGCCGTAGGTGGCCAGCAGGCGCACGGTGCCGGCGTCCACGTGGGGGGCCCAGCCCGTGGCATCACTGTGCGACATCACGTGGCCGCCCAACAGGGCCTGCATGCCGTCGGCGCTGCCCTTGAATGGCACATGCTGCAGCTGCAGGCCTGCCTTGGTGGCGAACTCTTCGATGGCGATGTGGGGTGTGGTGCCGTTACCGGTGGAGCCAAAAGTGAATTTGCCCGGGTTGGCCCGGGCGTAGTCCACCAGGTCCTGGATGCTCTTGATGGGCGAGTCGGCCCGCACCACGATGCCGAAGGTGTAGCCCGTCAGCATGGCGATGTAGGTGAAATCCTTGAGCGGGTCGAACTGCATCTTTTGCATGTGTGGCAGGCGCAGCACGCCGATGGTCAGCTGCGACAGCGTGTAGCCGTCGGGTTTGGCGTTGACCAGTTCGTTGGGGCCGAGCATGCCGCTCGCGCCGGGTTTGTTCTCGACGATGAACTGTCCACCAATGGCCCTGCCGGCGCTTTCGGCCAGCGCGCGCATCACCGCGTCGGTGGAGCCGCCCGCGGGCCAGGGGCAGATCAGCCTGATCGGCCGGGTGGGGAATGCGGGCGACTGTGCGAGCGACGGCAGGGCGAGGGTGGCGGCCGAGGCGAGCGACGCCTGCACGAAGTGGCGGCGCGTGGTGTGTGGTGTGGTCATGGTGGTCTCCTGATACAGGGGAATGTCGGGCTTGTGTGCAGGCAAGGCGGGCTTGCAGTCCGCAATCTAGGGCAGTGTGTGCAGCCCGCCATCAGGGCTAACCATGGCGGGCGTCGCGCAGGTGTCAGTCCCCCATCACCACGCCTTCGCGCCGCGGGTCGGCGCCGCCCAGCCACAGCGGCGTCCCGTGCGCCTGGCCGCGCGTGAGGGCCTGCAGGCCACTCGTGAGGTTCAGTTCGCGCACGTCATGGCCTTGGGCGCGCAGTGCTTCCACGGTGGCGGGCGCAAAGCGGTTTTCTTCCAGCAGCGTCGGGCCGTTGAGCGAGCCGAAGTTGGGCAGGTTGATGGCCTGCTGCGGCAGCAGGCCCCAGTTGAGAACGCCGTACAGCGTCTTGGCGGTGTAGTGGATGATGAGCGCGCCGCCGGGGCTGCCCGCGCTCATCACCACCTGGCCCGTGGCCTTGTCGAACACCAGCGTGGGCGCCATCGACGAGCGGGGGCGCTTGCCGGGCTGCACGCGGTTGGCCACCGGACGGCCCTGGGCGTCGGTGGGGGCAAAGCTGAAATCGGTCAGTTCGTTGTTGAGCAGGAAGCCGCCGCGGCGTGTGGGGTGGGTGGTGACCATCAGCCGCGCACCGAACACGTCTTCGATGGTGGTGGTCATGGCGAGGGCGTTGCCGCTGGCGTCCACGATGCTGATGTGGCTGGTGCCGTGCTCGGGCTGGTCGTCCATGGGCGCGAAGCGGGCGGTGGCG
>JBGSNW010000107.1:0-16071 GCA_041739435.1 Burkholderiaceae bacterium | reverse complement strand
TGTCGCCTGGCAGCGGCGGCTGGCGCGACAAAAAGCAGCGCAGCCCGCCTCGGCCAGCGCCGCGCCTGCGGTGGACCCGCTCATGAATCTGGCGCTGTTCAATTTCCGGCCGTTCGCCATGGGCAGCATCGTGGCCTTCATTTACGGGACGGCGCTGTTTGGCTCCACCTACCTGCTGCCGGTGTACATGCAGCTGGGGCTGGGGCTGTCGGCATCCTACGTGGGCACCATTCTGCTGCCCGCCGGGCTGGTCCTGGCGGTGACGATCGCCCTCGTCGGACGGCTGGCCGACCGTCGGCCCACCTGGGTGCTGGTCAGCGTGGGGCTGGCCCTGCTGGCGGCCTCGTTCGCGTTGATGATCACCATCACCCCGGCGCGCACCATCGGATGGCTCGTGGCCTGGGCCATCCTCGGGCGCATCGGTCTGGGCTTCATCCTGCCGTCGCTCAACCTGGGCGCCATGCGGGGGCTGGACCGCGCACTGATTCCCCAGGGCTCCAGCGTGATCAACTTTGTGCGCATGCTGGGGGGCGCGGCGGGCGTGAGCCTGTGTGGCATCGTTCTGGAATGGCGGCTGGCCGTCCACGGCGACGCCTTGACCAACGCGGCCACCAGCCCGGCACGGCTGGCGGCGTTCAACGAGTCGTTCCTGATGCTGGCCGCCCTGTGCGCGCTGGCGCTCGTGGCCGCGCTACAGTTGCGCACCAGGCCACAATAACCCACGCCCCGCGTTCAGAATCGCCATCATGTGCCAGCTGCTCGGAATGAACTGCAACAACCCCACCGACGTGACCTTCAGCTTCACGGGGTTTGCACGGCGCGGCGGCCACACCGACCACCATGCCGACGGCTGGGGCATCGCGTTCTTTGAAGGCAACGGCCTGCGCCACTTTGTGGACCATGCGCCCGCGTGCACCTCGCCCGTGGCACAGCTCATCAGCGCCTACCCGATCAAGAGCCGCAACGTCATCTCGCACATCCGCAAGGCCACACAAGGCGAAGTGGCGCTGGAGAACTGCCACCCCTTCGTGCGCGAGTTGTGGGGCCGCTACTGGGTGTTCGCGCACAACGGCGACCTCAAGGACTTTGCCCCCCGCCTGCATGGCAACTTCAGGCCCGTGGGCACCACCGACAGCGAGCGCGCCTTCTGCTGGCTGATGCAGGAACTGGCCAAGTCCCATGCGGGCGTGCCCGGCGTGGACGAACTCACACTGACCCTGCGCGAACTCGCACCCCGGATTGCCCGGCACGGCACGTTCAACTTCCTGCTGTCCAATGGCGAGGCGTTGTGGGCCCACGCCAGCACCTCGCTGCACCATGTGCTGCGGCGACACCCCTTTGCCCACGCCACCTTGCGCGACGACGACCTGAGCGTGAATTTCGCCGAACACACCACCCCCGCCGACCGCGTTGCCGTGGTGGTGACCACCCCCCTGACCACCAATGAGCCATGGACCGCATTTGCGCCGGGTGAGCTCAAGGTGTTTGTGGACGGGGCGCTGGTCGCGGGGTAAGCGTTTTCAATCCGCGGCGAACAGGCTGACCACCAGGGATCGCAGCCACTGGTTGGCCGGGTCCTTGTGATGCTTCGCGTGCCAGAAAAGATTGATCGGAACTTCGGGCAAAGGGGCGGGGTGGGCACAGTAGCTCAACCCAAACGGGCCCGACATTTTTTCAGCGAGCCGCTCCGGCACCGTGGCCACGAGGTCGGTGCTGCCCAGGATGTGCCCCACGGGCACGAAATGAGGCACGGTCAGACGCACCTGGCGCTGGATGCCGCTGCGCCGCAGCAGCTCTTCCACCTTGCCATGCCCCGTGCCCGGCGACACGATCACAACGTGCTCGGCGCGGGAAAACTCCTCCAGGGTGATGCGCGCCTTGTCGAGCGTGTGCCCCCGACGGAACACACACACGTAGCGCTGGCGAAACAGCCGCCGCTGAAAGAACCCCGCCTTGAGTTGGGGCAGCAGTCCGATCGCAAGATCCACGTGCCCCGAGCCCATTTCGTCGTTCAGGTTCACCGCCGCATTGCGCACGGTGTTGAGGGTGACACCTGGCGCTTCGTGCGCAAGCCGCTCCAGCAATGCGGGTAAAAAGACGATCTCGCCAATGTCCGTCATGCCAATGGTGAACGAACGGACACAAGTGCGCGCGTCGAACGCGTTGCGCTGGTTGAGCGCGCTGTGGATCATGTCCAGCGCGTAGGTCACGGATTCGGCCAGCTGTTCGGCGAATGGCGTGGGTACCATGCCGCGCGAGGTGCGCAGAAACAGCTCATCCCCCAGCAGCTTGCGCAACTTGGACAAGGCGTTGCTCACCGCGGGCTGCGACACCCCCAGTTTCTCGGCCACGCGCGAAACGCGCTGCTCGATCAGCAGTTGATTGAACACAACCAACAGGTTCAGGTCGATTTCTTCCAGATTCATCGCGTCAGCAATATTTGATTTGGTGATGGGGTTCATCACTGTAATCCCATTGCCTGATAATTGATAACATCCGACCATCGGTCCTCGATGGAAGTCCTCATTCGTCCCCTTGATCGCGTGCTGGATGTGACCCCGGGCGCCAACCTGCTGGAGGTGCTTCGCGCGCATCAGGTGCCCATGTCCTACAGCTGCATGGCCGGCCGCTGTGGCACCTGCCGCTGCAAGGTGATCGAGGGGGAAGTGCTGGACGGCGGCCGCGAACAGCAACGCCCGCCCGGCACCGACGACCGCATGGTGTTGGCGTGCCAGACCTTTCTGACAGCCCCGTGCACCATCGAGATTCCGGAGCCCGACGAGATCGTTGTGCATCCGGCGCGCATCCTGAAGGCCACGGTGGCCGCCCTCGAGGTGCAAACCCACGATATCCGCCGCCTGCTGCTCCAACCCGCGAAGCCACTGGCGTTTTCCGCCGGCCAGTACGCCCACTTGCAGTTCACACCCGGGCATGTGCGGCCGTATTCGATGGCCGGCCTCGTGCACGATGCGTTGCTGGAATTTCACGTCCGCCTGGTCCCGGACGGACGGGTCAGCGGCCACATCGCAAGCACGCTCAAAGTCGGCGACGCCGTGCGGGTCAGCGGCCCGCTGGGCTCGGCCTACTTGCGTCGCAAGCACCCGGGGCCCATGTTGTGCGTGGCGGGTGGCACCGGGCTGGCGCCGGTTCTTTCCATCGTGCGAAATGCGTTGGCCGAAGGCATGTCCAACCCCATCCACGTCTATTTTGGCGTGCGCTCCGGGCGTGACATCTACGGGCTGGACTGGCTCACCACCTTGCAGCACCAGCACCCCCGGCTGCATCTTCATGTGGTGATGGCCTCGGGGCACGCGCCCTCCTGTCGCGCCGGACTCGTCACCGAAGCCATTGCCCAGGACTGGGCCGATCTTCGGGGCTTCCGGGCTTACCTTTGCGGGTCGCCCCCCATGGTGGAAGCGACCGCCTTGCTGGTCAAGCGCCTGGGCGTACCGCCCGAGCAAATCCATGCCGACGCTTTTTATGCAAGCGGGACCTGACGGCGGTAAAACCATGAACACAAGCCATGCGTGCCAGCGCCCATTGGACATTCAAGATACCAGGAGACCCCGATGACCGCAGCCCCCGAAACCTTCTCCGCCAAACTACATTGGGAATCCGAAGGAACCAGCCGGATTCCGTTCATGGCGTACACCGATCCAGCGCTCCACAAGAAAGAGCTTGAACGCTTTTTCTATACCCGGCACTGGAACTACGTCGGCCTTGAAGCCGAGATTCCCCATGCCGGAGACTTCAAGCGGACCGTCGTCGGCGAGCGCTCGGTCATCATGGTGCGCAACGCCGAAGGCGGCATCGGTGTGGTGGAAAACGTCTGCGCCCATCGCGGCATGCAATTCTGCCGCGAGCGCCATGGCAACAAGAAGGATTTTGTCTGCCCCTATCACCAGTGGAGCTATACGCTCCAGGGGGATCTGCAGGGCGTGCCGTTCCGGCGGGGCGTCAAACAGGACGGCAAGGTCCATGGCGGCATGCCAGCGGACTTCCAGACGGCTGACAACGGCCTGGTCAAGCTCAAGGTGGCAACGCGCGGCGGCGTCGTGTTCGCCAGCTTCGACCACACCGTCGAATCCCTTGAAGACTTTTTGGGCCCGGTGATCCTGGGCTATTTCGACCGGCTGTTCAACGGCCGACAACTGAAGATCCTGGGCTACAACCGCCAGCGCATTCCCGGCAACTGGAAGCTGATGCAGGAAAACATCAAGGACCCGTATCACCCGGGTCTGCTCCACACGTGGTTTGTGACCTTCGGGCTCTGGCGCGCCGACAACAAGTCCGAGCTCCGCATGGATGCCCGGCATCGTCATGCGGCGATGATTTCGACGCGCGGCCAGTCCGGCAAGTCCGGTGAGGTGACGCAGGTGTCCAGCTTCAAGGAAAGCATGACGCTCCACGATGCACGCTTTCTCGACATCGTGCCCGAGCCCTGGTGGGGCGGGCCGACCGCGGTGATGACAACGATCTTCCCCAGCGTCATCCTGCAGCAGCAGGTCAACAGCGTATCGACGCGCCACATCCAGCCCGACGGGCACGGCAACTTCAATTTCGTCTGGACCCACTTCGGCTTCGAGGACGACACGGCCGAGATGACGCAGCGGCGATTGCGCCAGGCCAACCTGTTCGGCCCCGCCGGCTTCGTTTCGGCGGACGACGGCGAGGTCATCGAATTTTCGCAACAGGGTTTTGAGCAGAAACCGTTTCATCGCAGTCTGGCCGAACTGGGAGGCCGCACCGCCGAGGACACTGATCACATGGTGACCGAGACCTTGATCCGCGGCATGTACCGGTACTGGCGCGAGGTGATGGAGGCCGAGGCATGAACACCCCCATTCACATTAATTTTGAAGACTACCTGCGCATTGCGCAGCTCCATGCCGACTACGCCCGGGCGGTCGACTCGGGCAACTGGGACTTGTGGCCCGAGTTCTTCACGGACGACTGCGTCTACAAGCTGATTCCGCGCGAAAACCATGAACGCGGCTTTCCGCTGGCGACACTGTCGTTCGAGAGCAAGGGAATGTTGAAGGATCGCGTTTACGGCATTCGAGAAACTCTGTTTCACGACCCCTATTACCAGCGTCATGTGGTGGGGTCACCGTTGATCCACAAGGCCGACGCGGACCGGTTTGAAGTCGAGGCCAACTATGCAGTTTTTCGCACCAAACTCTCGCAAGAGTCCACTGTTTACAACGTTGGGCGTTATCTCGACACCATCGTCCGCACGCCCGAAGGGCTGAAGTTTTCGTCACGCCGTTGCGTGTACGACAGCGAAATGATTCCGAACTCCATCATCTACCCCATCTGAAGCGCCTGCCATCATGAACGACACCCCCTGGATTGATGCCACCGAAGAAACCGACGTGCCCGAAGGCGACGTGATCGGGCTTCAAGTCGGTGGCCGCGACATCGCCCTGTACAAGGTTGAGGGCCAGGTTTTCGCGACCGCCAACACCTGTACCCATGGCCAGGCCCGTCTGTGCGACGGCTTCCTGGAGGGCTACGAGATCGAATGCCCATTGCATCAGGGAAAATTCGACGTGCGCGATGGCCGCGGCACCTGCGCGCCCGTTGCGCAAGACGTCGCCAGTTACCCGGTGCGCATCGAAGGCGGACGGATTCTGGTTCGATTCACCGATTGATCCGACCGGTCTGCGAAAACAAAAACGCCCACTGAAGAGTGGGCGTTATGTGCTGGCGGAGACCACCAGTTTGTTGGTTGCGCGAGAAGGATTTGAACCTCCGACCTTTGGGTTATGAGCCCAACGAGCTACCAGACTGCTCCATCGCGCGGCAAGCTTTAGATTATACCGCTTATTCGCTCTTTGCGGCGCCTTCAGCCGACACATCGGCTTCGGGCCGATCCACCAGTTCAACCAAGGCCATGGGCGCGTTGTCGCCCACGCGGAAACCCATCTTGAGGATACGCGTGTAACCACCCGGGCGGGTCTTGAAACGTGGCCCCAGGTCCGCGAACAGCTTGGTCACGGAGTCGCGGTCACGCAGGCGGTCAAACGCCAGACGCCGATTGGCGAGCGTGGGCTCTTTCGCCAGGGTGATCATGGGTTCGACCACACGACGAAGCTCCTTCGCCTTGGGGACCGTGGTCTTGATGACTTCGTGCTCAATGAGCGAATTCATCATGTTGCGCAACATCGCAAGGCGGTGTTCGCTGGTTCTGTTGAGCTTTCGAAGCCCGTGTCCGTGTCGCATTGTGCTTTCCTTTCGTTATAAACGGTCGGCCGTGTCAGGTACCGTCCGGTGCACCCACCCCGTTTGTGGGGTGTTCAAATCAACGCTTGTCGAGACCGGCCGGTGGCCAGCTCTCCAGTTTCATTCCCAGGGTCAGGCCGCGGGACGCCAGCACTTCCTTGATTTCGTTCAGCGACTTGCGCCCCAGATTCGGGGTTTTCAGCAGCTCGTTTTCGGTCCGCTGAATCAGGTCGCCAATGTAATAAATATTTTCTGCCTTGAGGCAGTTGGCCGAGCGCACGGTCAGCTCGAGCTCGTCCACCGGACGCAGCAGGATGGGGTCAAATTGCTGGTTGCTGCGTGGAGCGGGTGCGTCAAACGCAGCCAGTTCACCACCTTCCAGTTGGGCAAATACGGCCAACTGCTCAACCAGAATCTTGGCAGACGCGCGAACAGCGTCTTCCGCCGAAATTGCGCCGTTGGTTTCGATTTCGACAACCAATTTGTCCAGATCGGTGCGTTGCTCAACGCGCGCGCTCTCGACTGCGTAGCTCACTCGGCGGACCGGCGAAAAGGACGCATCCAACACAATTCGGCCAATCGACTTGGATGGCTCGTCACCGTATCGGCGCATGGTGCCAGGCACATAACCACGGCCTTTTTCGACCTTGATCTGCATGTCGATCTTGCCACCCTGTGACAGATGTGCAATCACATGACCCGGGTTGATGATTTCGACATCGTGTGGGGTCTGTATGTCGGCTGCGGTGATCGCGCCTTCCCCGTCTTTGCGCAGGCTGAGCGTGACTTCGTCGCGATTGTGGAGCTTGAACACCACACCCTTGAGATTCAACAGGATGTTGACCACATCTTCCTGAACGCCATCGATCGACGAATACTCGTGAAGCACGCCAGCAATGGTGACTTCGGTCGCTGCATGGCCCACCATCGACGACAGCAACACACGCCGCAGCGCGTTGCCCAGCGTGTGCCCATACCCCCGCTCAAAAGGCTCGAGGGTCACCTTGGCGCGATTGGCGCCAAGCTGTTCGACATTGATGGTTTTGGGTTTCAGCAGAACGGTTTGCATGCAGACTTCCTCTCAATACCCCCGGCTCGTTACACCGGTAAGGCTGGTGAAGCGCCCGAATCGCCAGCGAAGGCGATTCAGGTACGAAATTGACGAAAATAAAATCAGCGTGAGTACAACTCGACGATGAGCGACTCATTGATGTCGGCGGCGAACTCATCGCGATCCGGCACCTTTTTGAAGGTTCCTTCAGCCTTGTCCGCGTTGACTTCGACCCAGGCTGGAATACCAACTTGCTGGGCCAGCTGCAACGCCTCCACGACACGATTCTGCTTCTTGGACTTTTCACGGATCGAAATCACGTCACCCGTCTTCACAAGATAGGACGGGATATTGACACTCTTGCCATTGACCGTGATGGCCTTGTGCGAGACCAGCTGACGCGCCTCGGCACGGGTCGACCCGAAGCCCATGCGGTAGACCACATTGTCCAGGCGCGATTCGAGCAGAAACAGCAAATTCGCGCCCGTATTGCCCTTTCGACGATCAGCCTCTTCAAAATAGCGGCGGAACTGGCGCTCAAGCACGCCATACATGCGCTTGACCTTCTGCTTTTCGCGCAGTTGAAGCCCAAAATCGGACGTGCGCGACCCCGAAGTGCGACCATGCTGGCCCGGCTTGGAGTCGAATTTTGCCTTGTCGCTGATGGAGCGACGAGCGCTCTTCAAGAACAGGTCGGTGCCTTCACGGCGTGAGAGTTTGGCCTTGGGGCCGAGGTAACGTGCCACTTGAACTTCCTTTGTGTCAACTGCCGCGGAGTTCCGCGGGAGCCATCAAACCAGGTTGGATGGCGGTGGGCTTGGTTGAAAAATCAGATACGACGACGTTTTTGTGGACGGCAGCCGTTGTGCGGCACGGGCGTCACGTCGGAGATCGACGAAATGCGGATTCCCAGCGCAGCCAGTGCACGAACCGACGACTCGCGCCCTGGGCCAGGCCCCTTGATCTCGACATCGAGATTCTTGATGCCCTGCTCGACGGCAGCGCGCCCGGCAACTTCGGAGGCCACCTGGGCTGCAAACGGTGTCGACTTGCGCGAACCCTTGAAGCCCTGTCCGCCCGACGATGCCCACGACAGCGCATTGCCCTGCCGGTCAGTGATCGTGATGATGGTGTTGTTGAAAGAGGCGTGCACGTGTGCGATACCGTCCGAAACATTCTTCCGGACTTTTTTGCGTACACGCTGGGCAGCGTTATTGGCGGGAGCTTTTGCCATGATGAACCTTCAATCCTTTACTTCTTCAACGCAGCCGCACCTTTGCGGGGACCCTTGCGGGTACGTGCATTGGTACGGGTCCGCTGGCCGCGCATTGGCAAGCCGCGACGATGACGGAAACCGCGGTAGCAGCCGATGTCCATCAATCGCTTGATGTTCATCGTCGTTTCACGTCGCAGGTCACCCTCGATCGTGAACTGGGCGATCTGATCGCGAATCTTCTCCAGATCCTGATCGGTCAGATCTTTGACCTTTTTCGAATAAGCAATGTCGCACGCTTTGCAAATGATGCGAGCGCGGGTGCGACCAATGCCGAAAATAGCCGTCAGGCCGATTTCAGCGTGCTGATGCGGCGGAATATTGATGCCAGCGATACGTGCCATGTGCGTCCTCTAAATCTGAACCGATCAACCCTGACGCTGTTTGTGGCGGGGATCCGTACAGATCACACGCACCACGCCCTTGCGTCGGATGATTTTGCAGTTACGGCAAATTTTCTTGACCGAAGCCGAAACTCTCATTTCACTCTCCTAAAACCAGTTTTCCCGGGCAAAACTACTTTGCCCGAAACACAATTCGTGCCCTTGACAAGTCATAGGGCGTCAACTCCACAGTGACCTTGTCACCAGGAAGGATCCGGATGTAGTGCATCCGCATCTTTCCGGAAATATGCCCGAGAACCACATGTCCATTCTCAAGCTTCACCCGAAACGTCGCATTGGGAAGGTTTTCAACAACCTCACCCTGCATTTGAATGACATCGTCCTTGGCCATCTCGGGCAATCCACCTGCCTAACTCTTGAAACTGGCCTTCTTCAGCAGGGACTCGTACTGCTGGGACATCATGTAATTCTGAACCTGTGCCATGAAATCCATGGTGACCACCACAATGATCAACAACGATGTTCCACCAAAATAGAACGGCACGTTGTACTTCAGGATCAAAAATTCAGGCAACAAACACACGAAGGTGATGTAGATGGCGCCAGCCAGCGTCAGCCGCACCAGAATCTTGTCGATATATTTTGCCGTCTGGTCGCCTGGACGAATTCCGGGAATGAACGCGCCGCTCTTCTTCAGGTTGTCCGCCGTTTCACGGCTGTTGAAAACCAGCGCGGTATAAAAAAAGCAGAAGAAAACAATCGCGCTGGCATACAACATCACATACACCGGCTGCCCGGGGCTCAACGCGCCCGAAATATCACGCAGCCATCGCATGGAATCCCCTGTGCTGAACCAGTTCACCACAGTAGCCGGCAACAAGATGATCGAAGACGCGAAAATGGGAGGAATCACACCCGCCATGTTCAGCTTGAGGGGAAGGTGCGACGACTGCCCCCCATAGACCTTGTTGCCAACCTGGCGCCTCGCGTAATTCACCAGAATCTTGCGTTGCCCCCGCTCCACAAACACCACGAAATAGGTCACCAACGCCACCACGGCAACGATCAGCACCGCGATGATGATGCTCATGGCCCCGGTCCGAACCAATTCCAGAAGTCCACCAATCGCGCTGGGCAATCCCGCAGCGATCCCTGCAAAAATCAGGATGGAAATGCCGTTACCCAGACCACGCTCTGTAATCTGCTCGCCCAGCCACATCAGGAACATGGTGCCGGCCGTCAGACTGACCACCGCCGTCATGCGAAATCCGAAGCCTGGAACCAGCACAAGGCCAGCCGAGCTTTCAAGCGCAACTGCAATGCCAAGCGACTGGAAAAGCGCAAGACCCAACGTGCCATAGCGCGTGTACTGGGTAATTTTCCTGCGTCCGCCTTCTCCCTCTTTCTTCAATTGCTCAAAAGTTGGCACGACATAAGTCAACAGCTGCATGATGATCGACGCCGAAATATACGGCATGATCCCCAACGCAAACACGGTGAAGCGCGACAACGCCCCGCCCGAAAACATGTTGAACAGACTCAGGATTCCGCCCTGCTGCCCATGGAAGAGTTGCTGCAGCTGCCCAGGATCAATGCCGGGCACAGGAATGTGCGCCCCCACCCGGTACACCACCAGCGCTAGCAGCAAGAAAACCAGTCGGCGACGCAGGTCACCAAACTTTCCGGTTTTTGCCAGCTGTGCCGGGTTAGTAGCCACTTGATTGCTCTTTCAGTTTCAAAATGGTCAGGCCGAAACGCTACCGCCCGCAGCTTCGATGACCGCTTTCGCTCCAGCCGTCGCCAGGACGCCCGAGAGCTTCACCGCTTTTGTCAGTTCACCGGACTTGATGATCTTGACATTGCGAATCATGTCGCCAATGAGTCCTGCCTGCTTCAGCACCAGCATGTCGACATCAGCAACATCCAGGCGTTCCAGCATCGTCAGCGTCACTTCGGCATTGAACTTCAACAAGTGCGACTTGAAGCCGCGCTTGGGCAACCGGCGTTGCAACGGCATCTGCCCGCCTTCAAAACCGACCTTGTGAAAACCACCCGCGCGCGATTTCTGACCTTTGTGGCCACGTCCTGCCGTTTTGCCAAGACCCGAGCCAATGCCGCGACCGACGCGCCGCTTTGCATGTTTGGCGCCCGCTGCGGGCTGAATGCCATTGAGTTCCATCATCTGCCTCTCAATCAAAGCACTTTGACCAGATAGCTGATCTTGTTGATCATCCCGCGCACGGCGGGGGTGTCCTGCAGCTCGCTCACACTGTTGAGCTTGCGCAGACCCAAGCCCCGCACGGTGGCACGGTGCGTCACCTTGCAGCCGATAGGGCTGCGAACGAGCTGGATCTTTACGGTTTGTTGGGTTGTCATATTCAAACTCCCGGTCAAGCGAAGATGTCTTCGACCGTTTTGCCCCGCTTTGCCGCCACCTCGGATGCCGTGGTCGAATTGCTCAAGGCGTCCAGGGTGGCTCGAACCATGTTGTAAGGATTGGAGGAGCCATGGCTCTTCGCAACGATGTCGGTGATGCCCATCACCTCGAAAACAGCGCGCATTGGCCCGCCCGCAATGATGCCGGTGCCCTTGGGCGCGGGAACCATCATGACGCGGGCCGCGCCATGCTGGCCCGTCACGTTGTGGTGCAAGGTCCCGTTGCGCAGAGCGATCTTTTTCAGATTGCGACGGGCTTCTTCCATGGCCTTCTGCACTGCAGCCGGCACTTCCTTGGATTTCCCCTTGCCCATGCCGACGCGACCATCGCCGTCGCCGACCACGGTCAAGGCAGCAAAACCGAGAATCCGGCCGCCCTTGACCACTTTGGTGACGCGATTCACCGCGATCATTTTCTCGCGCAGTCCATCTTCCGGACCATCACCCTGCATTTTGGGTTGAAACTTAGCCATTTGAACTTCCCGTCCGCTTAAAACTGCAGGCCAGCTTCACGCGCGGCATCTGCCAGCGCCTTGACGCGACCGTGAAATGCAAACCCGGCGCGGTCAAACGCCACCTTGTCGACGCCCGCAGCTTTTGCCTTCTCGGCAATACGCTTCCCGACAGTCTGTGCTGCAGCGGCGTTACCGCCCTTGCCCGCACCGCCCAGCGCCTTGCGGACATCCGCTTCGGCAGTAGACGCCGTTGCAAGAACCTTGTCGCCGTCGCCAGAGATGACACTGGCGTAGATATGAAGATTCGTGCGATTGACCGTCAACCGCGCAACACCCTGGTTGGCGATGCGAATTCGGGTCTGGCGCGCACGGCGCAGGCGTTGCTCTTTTTTGCTCAACATCATGCAACTCCTTATTTCTTCTTCGTCTCTTTGATTGTGATTTTTTCGTCCGAATACCGGATGCCTTTGCCCTTGTAGGGCTCGGGCGGACGAATTGCACGAATCTCGGCGGCGATCTGGCCGACACGTTGACGGTCAGCACCCTTGATCACAATTTCGGTCGGCGCCGGCGTTGCCACCGAGATACCCGCGGGCATGTCGATATTGACCGGATGCGAATAACCCACCACCAGATTGAGCTTGGCACCCTGCGCCTGAGCCTTGTAGCCCACACCAACCAGATTGAGCTTTTTCTCGAATCCCTTGCTGACACCCACGACCATGTTGTTGACCAACTGACGCATGGTTCCGCTCATGGCATTGGCCTCACGGGAATCATTCGCGGGCACAAAACTCAGCGCACCCGCCTCATTGGTCACCGTGACCAGCGTGTTTTGCGTCAAGGACAGCGTTCCACCGGAACCCTTGACGCTGATTTGGTCTTCCTTGACCGACACATCCACGCCAGCGGGGATGATGACCGGCATTTTTCCGATTCGGGACATTTCAGTTTCTCCTCAATGTCTCGTTAAGCGACGTAGCAAAGCACTTCGCCACCCACGCCAGACGCGCGCGCCTTGCGATCGGTCATCACGCCCTTCGGCGTCGTGACGATGGCGACTCCAAGTCCGTTCTGGACCTGGGGAATGGCATTGCTGCCCTTGTAAACCCGCAAGCCTGGGCGACTCACGCGCTCGATGCGCTCGATCACCGGGCGCCCAGCGTAGTACTTCAAGGCGATTTCTAGCTGAGACTTGCCAGCTTCGGTTTTCACCTGGAATCCATCGATATAGCCCTCATCCTTGAGGACTTGCGCGATCGCAACCTTCACTTTGGAAGACGGAATTGACACGGAATTCTTGGCAACCATCTGCGCGTTGCGAATGCGGGTCAGCAGGTCGGCGATGGGATCACTCATGCTCATGTTGTATATCTCCTGCCTGACTTACCAACTGGCCTTGACGACGCCAGGAATGTCACCAGCAAATGCCAGCTCGCGAATCTTGGCGCGAGCCAGACCAAACTGGCGGAATGTGCCGCGCGGGCGACCGGTGATTTCGCAACGGTTGCGCTGCCGGGTCGGATTGGCGTTGCGCGGAAGCTTCTGCAGCCCAAGTCGTGCTGCCGCGCGCTCTTCGTCAGAACGCTTGGCGTCGTTGGAGATTGCCTTCAGTTCCGCATGTTTTTTTGCGTACTTGGCGACCAGTTTGTCACGCTTGAGTTCGCGTTCAATCAAAGCCATTTTTGCCACAGGACACCTCAGTTCTTGAACGGAAAACGGAAACCTGCGAGCAGTGCCTTGCACTCATCGTCAGTCTTGGCCGTTGTCGTGATGCTGATATTGAGACCGCGCAAGGCATCCACCTTGTCGTATTCGATCTCGGGAAAAATGATCTGCTCTTTCACGCCGATGTTGTAGTTGCCACGGCCATCGAAAGCACGACCCGAGATACCCCGGAAGTCGCGGACCCGGGGCAACGCCACCGTCACGAACCGGTCCAGAAACTCATACATCTTGACGCCACGCAGCGTCACCATGCAGCCAATCGCCTGTTGTTCACGGATCTTGAATCCGGCAATGGCTTTCTTGGCCTTGGTCACGACAGGCTTTTGCCCCGCAATTTTGGTCAGATCGCCCACGGCGTTGTCCATGACCTTCTTGTCGGCCACTGCCTCGCTCACACCCATGTTCAGCGTGATTTTGGTCAGGCGCGGCACTTCCATCGGCGACTTGTAGCCGAATTTGGCCATCAGCTCGGGCGCCACTTTTTCGCGATAGTGTTGTTGAAGACGTGCCATGGTCATGCCACCTTGATTTCTGCGCCGCTGGACTTGTAAACGCGAACGCGCTTGCCGTCTGCCTGCATCTTGATGCCGACACGGTCGGCCTTGCCGGTGGCGGCGTTGAAAATCGCCACATTGGACTGGTGAATCGGCATGGATTTCTCGACGATGCCACCGGTCGTGCCCTTGAGCGGGTTCGGCTTGGTGTGCTTCTTGACGAGGTTGATGCCCTCGATCAGGACATAGGAGTCGTCCTTGCGCAGCGAAACCTTGCCACGCTTGCCCTTGTCACGGCCCGCCAGCACGATGACTTCGTCGCCCTTGCGAATCTTGTTCATGGCGCTTCCTTACAGAACTTCAGGAGCCAGCGACACGATCTTCATGAACTTTTCGGTGCGCAGCTCGCGCGTGACCGGTCCGAAGATGCGGGTGCCAATGGGCTCCAGCTTGTTGTTGAGCAACACTGCAGCGTTGCCATCGAATTTGACGAGCGAGCCATCACCGCGCCGGATGCCCTTGGCGGTGCGAACCACCACCGCGCTATAGACTTCGCCTTTTTTGACGCGTCCGCGCGGAGCAGCTTCCTTGATGCTCACCTTGATGATGTCGCCCACCGTTGCATAGCGACGCTTCGAGCCGCCAAGCACCTTGATGCACAGCACGGACTTCGCGCCGGTGTTGTCGGCAACATCTAACCGAGATTCAGTCTGGATCATTTCAATATTTCCCAACTTGCACCGGACGGTTTTGAACTCAAAACACGACCAGTCAGTCTTGGGCCCGTCGTTGATGCTGCAAACCACTCGCAGCAACTTTTCTGGGCAGAATTCTCCGCCTGTTTAGGGCGAAGCCTTGAATTATGGCACAACTATATTTCCGCGTCAACAACGACTCCACGGGCCGCCCCATCCGTCAAGGCCCGGTTGACGCATGCGCCGCGACGGCCAGTGCCGCCGTATCGCCGGGCGAGGCCTCAGCGCGCCGCGAGCAGGTAACCCGCGGCCAACGAGGTGAATGCGGCTCGCTGCGGATCCTTGCCGGTCTCCGATTCCAGCACCGCGGCAACTGCCGGGGCGGTCTCGACGGCCAGCCGTGCATCCAGAAACAGCATGCGATGCCGACGCGCCAGCACATCTTCCACGCACCGCGCGTACTCGTATCGGGCGGCGAACCGGACCATGGCCTCGGTCAGACTGGGCGCCAACCATCGGTCGGCGCCGTCCAGACCACCAACAATCGCAGCCTCGCTCCCATAAGCGGCAACACCGGCGGCGTCCACAAGAGACTGTCGGCCCTCGAAGGCGGTGGCGTCCACGTCGCCACCGACAAGACGCAGATCTTCCGTCACCCCACCAGCCGCCCGACTCAGAAGCCTGGCCGCAAAACAGCGCTCCAGCACGTCCTCGGCCATGGCGCGGTAGGTGGTCCATTTGCCCCCGGTCACCGTGACCAGGCCGCTGCGGCTGATCAGCACCGAGTGCTCCCGGCTCAACCCCTTGGTATCTTCACCGTCGTCGCCCTGCGGCTTGACCAGTGGGCGCAACCCCACCCAGACGCTCTTCACGTCGTCGCGCCGGGGGCTGCGGGCCAGATAACGCCCCGCCTCACGCAGAATGAATTCAACCTCTTCGCGAAACGGCGCGGGCTCGCGGGGCAGGTCGTCGCGCGGCGTGTCGGTGGTGCCCAGAATGACCTTGCCCAGCCAGGGCACGGCAAACAACACACGCCCATCCGCCGTTTTGGGCACCAGAAGAGCGTGGTCGGCGGGCCAAAACTCCCGGTCCACCACCAGATGGACACCCTGACTGGGCGCCACCATGGGCCGGACGGGCCGGCCGATGGCCTCTCCATCCTTTTGGCGGAAAGTGTCCACCCAGACCCCGGCGGCGTTGATCACACAGCGCGCCCGCAGGGTGTAGGCCCGCCCGGTCTCGCGGTCCTCGCAGGTCAGGCCGGTCACATGCCCGCCGTCGTGGAGCAGCCCCGTGGCGGCGCAATAGTTCACCACCAGCCGCAACCGCAAGCTGGCGCTGATCGCGGCCTATCTGCGTGAGCGCCCCGA
>JBGSNW010000059.1:0-2374 GCA_041739435.1 Burkholderiaceae bacterium | reverse complement strand
GCGCGTTGCGGCTGCACGCCTCCAGGATCATGCGGCCCACGCGCGGGTCCAGCGGCAGGCGGGCCAGCTCCTGGCCCAGCGGCGTGAGTTCGTTGGCGTCGTCCACGGCGCCCAGCTCGCTGAGCAATTGGTAGCCGTCGGCAATGGCCCGGCCCGACGGGGCCTCGATGAACGGAAAATCCTCCACCACGCCCAGGCGCAGCGACTTCATGCGCAGGATCACGCCCGCCAGCGAGCTGCGCAGGATCTCCGGGTCGGTGAAGCGCGGGCGGCCGTTGAAATCCTTCTCGTCATACAGGCGGATGCAGATGCCGTCGGCCACGCGACCGCAGCGGCCCGCGCGCTGGTTGGCCGCCGCCTGACTGATGGGCTCGACCAGCAGCTGCTCCACCTTGCTGCGAAAGCTGTAGCGCTTGACGCGCGCCGTGCCCGCGTCGATCACATAACGGATGCCCGGCACGGTGAGCGAGGTCTCGGCCACGTTGGTGGCCAGGATGATGCGGCGGCCGGTGTGGCCGTCAAAAATGCGGTCCTGCTCGGCCTGTGAAAGCCGTGCAAACAGTGGTAGCACCTCGGCGTTGCGCGTGAGGGCGTGATGGCTCAGGTGCCGGCGCAGATGGTCGGCGGCTTCGCGGATCTCGCGCTCGCCCGGCAGAAACACCAGGATATCTCCCGCCCCCCCCGTGCCGCGCGGCCCACCACCCCACAGCTCGTCCACCGCGTCGGCAATGGCGTCGTTGAGGTCGTGGTCGCGGCTTTCTTCGAACGGCCGCCAGCGCTGCTCCACCGGAAACATGCGCCCCGAGACCATGATGATCGGGGCGGGGCCGTTACCGGCTCCAAAGTGATTCGCAAACCGCTCGGCGTCAATCGTGGCCGAGGTGACCACCACCTTCAAATCGGGCCGGCGCGGCAGGATCTGCCGCAGGTAACCCAGCAAAAAGTCGATGTTGAGGCTGCGCTCGTGCGCCTCGTCGATGATGATGGTGTCGTAGGCCTTGAGCAGCGGGTCGGTCTGCGTTTCGGCCAGCAAAATGCCGTCGGTCATGAGCTTGACCGAAGCGTCGCGGCTCAGGCGGTCCTGAAACCGCACCTTGAAGCCCACCACCTCGCCCAGCGGCGTTTTCAGCTCTTCGGCAATGCGCTTGGCCACCGAACTGGCGGCAATGCGCCGGGGCTGGGTGTGGCCAATCAGTTTGGCGTGCTGGCCGGCGGGGTAATTGAGCTTGCCGCGCCCCAGGGCCAGCGCGATCTTGGGCAACTGCGTGGTTTTGCCCGACCCGGTTTCGCCGCACACGATGACCACCTGGTGCGCGGCCATCGCGGCCATCATTTCCTCGCGCCGGGCCGAGACGGGCAGGGATTCCGGGAAGGTGATTTCAAGCGGGGCACGGACAGCGTCCGGCCTGACAGGGCCGGAAAGGGGAAAATCGGGGGAGTTCACCGGGGGGATTCTCCCACAGCACGAGTTCACGTGCTACACTTGTTTCCGTATTCCCCGTTGGAGCCACTCCATGACCAACCTCACCATCGCATTGGACGAGCAAGTCGTTCGCAAGGCGCGCATCCGCGCCATCCACGAGGGCACGTCGGTGAGCGCCAAGGTTCGCGAGTTTCTGGCCGACTATGCACAGGGCAGCGACCGGCAACAATCGGCCGGGCAGGCGTTCATTGCCGCCGCGCGCCGCAGCCAGGCCAACATTGAAGGCCGCCGCTGGAGCCGCGAAGACGCTTACGACCGCCCCTACCCCGGCGGCCCCGTCACGGCCGATGCAGCCAAGGGCCTGCCCGGCCCATGATCTGTTTTTTCGACACCAACGTTCTCGTCTACACCGTCGACGCGAGCGACCCCGCCCGCCAGGAGCGCGCCATCGACTGTATTGCGCGCGCGGTGCGCGACGACACCATCGTCGTGAGCACACAAGTGCTGCAAGAGTTTTACAACATCACCACACGCAAGCTGCGCCCGCCGCTGAGCGCGCGCGAAGCGGCCCGGCAGGTGGGCCACCTGAGCAGCCTTGAAGTCGTGGGTGCCAGCGCACAAAGCGTGAGCGCCGCCATCGAACTGGCGCAGCAGCACCAGCTGTCGTGGTGGGACGCGCTCATCCTCGAAGCCGCATTGCGCGCCAATGCCGACGTCCTCTACACCGAAGACGGCCAGCATGGCCAGCGCTTTGGCACCCTGACGGTCACCAACCCGTTTCTTGTCCCCGCACACGCGTCCCACGCCCCCTGAGGCCCCACCATGTCCGCCGTCTTCAACTTCACTTTCGTGCCCTGGTTCCGGTCGGTGGCGCCCTACATCCACATGCACCGCGGCAAGACCTTCGTGGTGGGCATCGCGGGCGAGGCCATCGCGGCGGGCAAGCTGCAG
>JBGSNW010000056.1:0-1595 GCA_041739435.1 Burkholderiaceae bacterium | reverse complement strand
GCGGGGCGGCGTGTGGCCCGTCGGGGCTGGCGGCGGCGGCGGTTGGATGGGGGGGCGGGGTGGGCATGTGGCAATTATCCGTGCGGCGCACGCGGTGTGCCGGCCTTGCCTGGCGGCTTGTCGAGTCGGCATGAATCGCCTTGAAACCGTTCGCCCTGAGCTTGTCGAAGGGCAGTAAGGGGGCTTCGACTGGCTCGCCGAACGGAGGTTTTCAAGTGCATGGATGCCGGCTCAATCCAGCCGCAGCTCCCAGGTTTCGCCCACCAGGTCTTGTCCGAAGCCGTGGTAGGGCTCGCTGGCCGTCAGGCGAAAGCCCCGTTCGGCGTAGATGGCGCGCGCCCAGGCCCAGACCACGCAGGACGACCGTTGGCGTGGGCCTGGCCCGGGGTGAGGAATGGCGTGGCATGGGGTCCGGGTGGCACGGCGTGCGAGCGGGCATCAACGAAGGGTTCTTATCCCTCTCCGTACGAGGGCTGGTGCCGACGCAGGGTTTCGATCACCGCCGGGTCGAGCGCAAAACCGGGGCCGAATTTCCCGGCCAGCTGAATGGCGCGTGCCACAAAGGTCTCGATGCCCATGCCATAAACGAACTGCAGCGCGCCACCGGTCCAGGCCGGAAAGCCGATGCCGAAGATCGATCCGATGTTGGCGTCGTGCACGGTGGTGAGCACGCCTTCGTGCAGGCAGCGCGCCGTCTCCACGGCCTGGCGGTAGAGCAGGCGGTCCTTGATGTCCTGCAGGTCCCAGGCGATGCCGGGCTTCTCGAACCGCGTGGCCAGTTCGGGCCACAGCGTTTTTTTCTGGCCCGCCGGGTAGTCGTAGAAGCCACCCCCGGCCGCGCGGCCCGGGCGGTGGAATTCCTTGACCATGCGCTCCACCAGCAACTCGCCCGGCGTGGCGGTGTAGGTGTGGCCTTCGGCGGCGAAGTCGGCGCGTGTCTGGTCGAGCACGTGCACGCTCAAGGACAGCGCGGTTTCGTCCAGCACCGCGAGCGGCCCGACGGGCATGCCACACAACACACCGGCGTTCTCGATCACCGGCGCCGGGATGCCTTCGCCCAGCATGGCCGCGCCTTCCATGACGAAGGTGCCAAAGGTGCGGCTGGTGTAGAAGCCGCGCGCGTCGTTCACCACGATCGGGATTTTGCCCAGGGCCTGCACGTAATCAAACGCGCGGGCCAGGGTGGCGTCGTCGGTGGTTTTGCCGCGGATGATTTCCACCAGCTTCATCTTGTCCACCGGGCTGAAGAAGTGGATGCCGACAAACTGCGCCGGATGGGCGCTGGCCTGCGCCAGCCCGCCGATGGGCAGGGTGGAGGTGTTGCTGGCAAAGAAGCCGCCCGGCGCCAGCAGGGGCTCGGCCTCTTGTGTGACGCGGGCCTTGAGTTCCCGGTTTTCAAACACGGCCTCGATGATCAGGTCGCAGCCTCGCAGGTCGGCCGCCTGGTCGGTGGGGGTGATGCGGTCGAGCAGGGCCTGCTGGTCGTGTGGGCTCATGCGGCCCTTGTCCACGCGCGCCTGGGTCAGCCGGGCGCTGTAGGCCTTGCCCTGCGCGGCCTTGTCCATCGACACGTCCTTGAGCACGGTGGCGATGCC
>JBGSNW010000552.1:0-8666 GCA_041739435.1 Burkholderiaceae bacterium | reverse complement strand
GCGCTCGCGCCCCCCGCATTGGTTTTTGGCCGGGAAGGACCCGTTTTGCTCGGGGTTGACGATGGGGTCACGAATCGTGAGGGCATCACGGCTTTCCCCGACCACCACAACAGGCGGTGACATTCACCATCGTCACGACGATCACGGATGGCGTCGCAAATCGCGACCTCATCCTGTCGAGTGAGGTGAGCATTCCCAATGCTCACCCTCTCTTTAGAGAGGCAACACCGGGAAGCCGGGAACGCGTTGATTTCATTGGGTTTTAATTCTTCCCGGCTGCGCTGGGAACGATTTACCCCGGGAACGATTTAAACCCTTGATTTTTCTGGCGGTAAATCCTTCCCACCCCTTGGGCGTTCCCGGTGGGAAAGCGGGAAGCCGGGAACGATTATCGAGGGCGGGAAGCATTACTCGGCAACGGGCCGACCGGCACCGGAGCGGGTCAGGTGGCCGGTGACGAACACCGCCTGCCCTTGGGCGACCGGGCCGTCGGGGACGTCGAGCCACTTCACCAGTTTGGAGCCTTCGGCCATGGCGGTGACCAGCTCGCCCTGCGCCAGCAAGGCATCCACCCAGCCAGTGAGCCGATGCTTGCCAATGGAGTGGAAGGCTTCGGGCAGTTCGTGGCGGCGCTCGTACAGGCCGTTGCCGCCGGTCTTGGTGTAGGGCTGGCCATCCCGCGCGGCACGGGCGATGGCGGATTTCAGCGCGGGCAGCAGGTCATCCGGCGCTGGCCGGGTTTGGCGCAGACGATCTGTGCAATCGACCAGCAAGCCGCTGGTGCTGCGCAGGAAGGTCGTCACCCGCAGGTTGGCGCGGCCGTTGGCCTTGACCACGCCGCCCATCACCACCCTGCCGCGCTCAAAGGGTTCGCCCAGGGCCTCGCAGAGCTTCCTGGCCTGATCTTCCTTGGGGTGCCATAAGGCATAGACCGCCCGCACACCATCGACCAGTCCGCCGGTGCCCCGGATCGCTTCCCGGGCTTGCTCGGGTGTGGAGGCCTCGCGCTTGGCAAAGTGGTGCGACACGATCACGGCCGCACCGGTACTGGCGGCTAGCGCGGCCAATCGGGAGCAGACGAACTGGGCGTTCTCGGGCACATTCAAATCCAGCGCGCACAGCGGCTGCAGGGGATCGAGCACGACCAGAAGCAGGCCCGGCATCGCCTTGAGCTGGTGCTCCAGGTCCGTCCATGCCGTCGTCGTCGCCGGTCCTCGGGTCAATGGATCGGGCGCGAACAGCGGCACGGCGCCGCCGGCATCGGGCAGCGGCAGCACGTAGAGCCGGTCCGGGATCGGTCCCAGCGAGTTCAGGCGATTGTGGACCTCGATGGCGTCGTCCTCGGCGGTGATGTAGATCGCCACACCGTGGCCAGCCAATGCGCCGCCGAACAGTGTGGGCGCATTGGCCCAGCTGCCATCGAAGGCCGCGACTTCCCGCGTGAGTGAGAGCAGCAGGAATGATTTGCCAACCCCGCCCGCCGCAGCGATCAGCGCAGCTTGAGCCTGGGGAAACACCCCTTCGACCAGCCAGCGGCGTTGCTGGGGCTGCCCGGTAAATCGATCTGCCGCCCGCCAGCGGGTGATGTCCAGCGCTGGGACGGCGGTGGCCATGTCGGTGACCGGCAGGGAAGCGCGCAGCAGCGCTTCGACATCAAAGCCTTCCGCAACGGCATCGGCAGCATCCCACTTGGCGGGTTTGCCCTGCGGCACGCTGACGCGGCGGACCGTGGCCCCGATGCGCATCAGTTTCTGGATGACCACATCGGCATAGCGCGTACCCGCCTCATCGTGATCGGGCCAGACGGCGACCGTCTTGCCTGCCAGCGGCGTCCAGTCGGTTTTGTCGAGGACAGTGGCCGCGCCGCCCATGGCGGTGGTGGCGACGATGCCACGTTGCATCAGGGCGTCGGCACATTTCTCCCCCTCGACCAGCACCACGGCATCCGCCGCCGCAATCGCAGGCAGGTTGTAGAGCGGGCGTGGTTCCGGCATACGCATGGCCCGCGCTTGCACATCCCAAGGGCGGTAATGCTTGCCAGTGGGTGTGTCGTAGCGGTAGACGCAGGCCAGCAGGCTTCCATCGGCAGCGTGGTAATCCCATTTGCCGGTATGCGGGCCGAGCTCGTCGTAGGCACAGCTGGTGCGCGCTGCGGAAGCGGAAGCCACGCGCGGCACCATCAGCCAATCGCCTGCATCCTCCAACAAATTGCTGAAATCGGCGGGCAGCCTGTAACCCCGGGTGCTGGCCCACAGCGTCAGCACATCGCCCGATTCGCCGGTGGCGAAGTCGATCCACAGGCCACGCTTGGGGCCTTCCATCTCGACCACCAGGCTGTCGCCGGGCTCGCCTTGCAGGTTGCCGATGTAAAACTGGCCGCCGCGCCGTTTGCCGCGCGGAAACAGATAGAGCAGCACCAACTCCAACTGGTCCAGCAGGCGAGTGCGGATTTCGTCCTTGTCGTGGCGCGGCAGGATGAGATCGGCTGCATCGTTGAAATCGAAAAAGGGATGGCGGGCCACCGTGGCGGTTTGGGTTGTGGCCGCCATCATTGCGTGTGCTCCGCATCCAGCCGTGCCTTGAACCAGTCGCCATTGGCGCGCACGCAGTAGTAGTAGGCGTGACCGGGGCCGGTGTCCTTGGCGTCGGGCACGATCCACAGCTGTTCGCGGGCGTCGTAACGCCAGCTGCCCGGGCCGAACATCTTGTCGAGCATCGCCTCGATGCCATGTTCGGCAATGTGGGCGCGCAGTTGCCGGGCGAGCTTGTCGCGCTGGTGGCGTTGAGCGCGGTTCATCGCCAGATGCCTTCGCTAATGACTTGGCCTGCGGTGCAGCGGCGGGTGCGCTGGGCTTCGTGCGCCGACACATCATCCATGCGGTACAGCACCCGGCTGCCCAGCTTGAGGAAGATGGGGCCGTTGCCGGTCATGCGCCAGCGCTCGAGGGTTTTTTCGGAAAGGCCCCAGCGCGCCGCCAGGGTGCGTGGGGTGATCAGTTCTGGCAGCGTGTTTTGCATCGGAATCTCCTGTCGTCGATGGGGGACGCTGTCCCGTCGAGAGGGATGTGCGCCCGCAATGAGGAGATTCTTCGCCTGCTGATTTCTGAAGGCAAATGGCCAAAATTCGCTTTTGTGCGAAACGGCCACCAATGGCCCCAAGCATTACTCTAAATTGCTATCCGCTTCAGGGCTTTTTTACAACAGCGCCTGTACAACAGCGCCCCGGATATCGAGACCGACCAAGGCTGAATCGTGCCCGCAAACCCTCAGCCACCCGCTGCGCCCTGATCGACCTGAACTGTCTCCACGCGGACCATTACACCTGTCTGAACCGTTCTCTATTTTTCGACAGGAGTCCACCGTGAACCTGATCCGCCGTAGTAAAAAATCCGCCGACGTTGCCAATGCCGAAACCCCTTTGAATGAAATCGGGGACGTCAGCGCCGTTGCCGCCATGTTTGAGCGCCTGCGCCAGCAGAACGCCCAATACGATCAGGCCATTGCGGCACTGGTCGCGGCCAATCGGATCACCTGCGGCTGGGACAAACCCGCCGAGCCGGAGATGGCGCTGACCATTCAGCGCGAGCTACTGGTGGCCTTGGGTGATGCGGAGGCACTGGCGAAATTCGATCAGGAACACCAGCAAGCGCTGGCGCAGGAACAAGCCGCCCGTGTGAAGGCCACGCAGCAAGTGCTGGAAGCGCCCGCCCGCGTCAAGGCGCTGGAGCAATACCTCAACGATCTGGCCGGGCAGATGGTGGCAGGGGTCGATGAATCGCTGATCGATCAGGAAATTCGCCGCATCTTTCAGCCCAGCGCACAGCGGATGCTGGCGGCCGCCAAGACCTTTGTACAGGCCTGGCGCGAGATGCAGAGCGTGGAAGCAGTGTTGCTGCAGCGCGTGCGCCTGACTCACACCCGCGTGACGGGCGACACCTGCACCCGCTATGACCACGAGCTGATCGGGCCAACGCGCGATGGCGAGCTGATGCCAACCCTGATCGCAGGCATCCCGTATGAAGAACTGCGCGATCTGAACGATCTGTTCACCCGCACCGACAACGAATTGGTCGCGGCAATGGACAATGCCCTGCGCAGCGCAGGCTTCGACGGCTGGGGGCTGAAGGTCTATCACCCCAAGGCCAAAGGCGATGAGCGCCGCATTTATGCGCCTGATCCCAATCCGTCCAAGAAGCATCTCGGTCACGGCACGGGCCTGTCGACCGTCGTGCGCGTGGATGTGTGAAGGAGGCCGCTATGGAAATCCAGCCATCGCGCCGGCATCTGCCGGATCGCTTCCGGCCGCTGTCGCCACGCATCGCACCCGGGCCAGACGGTCTGGATCGCCAGCAGATCAGTCAGCGGCTTTTGCCACCGGTGGCACACGCAGCCATCTCACGTGACGACGGCATTGGTGCGCTGCCTTCCGCATCACTGGCAGCGTGGGGCGAGACCCCGTTCACCGTACCCGGCAGGACGTCGACCTCCATCGTGCGCAGGGCACGGCGCGTGCGGGTCAAGCTGCCGTGGTGGTGGCGCTGGTTGTTTGCAGTCGCGCGTGCTGAGCGCCGCCTCCATCGTTGGTGGCAGCGCCATTTCCAACGCCAGCCACGTCGGCATCGCCGCCGCTGAACTGGGTCCTTCCTTCACAAGAACCGATACGGGGGGCGCAGCCGCGCTCCATCGTCAGCGACAGATCCGTAACCCCAGTTACCAGCTGAGGTTACCGGTTACCACTTGATCGAAAGAGCGCGGTTTGACTTGGCTTCTGGTCGCCACAGCGCGTTCATGGAGGTCCGCAAACCACTCTCGGAGAAAGCAATGAGCGCCCACCAAACCCTGCGCGTGCAGGTCACCAACATCAACCAGCGCCCGCGCGGCGTGATGACCATCAAGGTCGATTCCGACCACATTGGGCCCTACCGCGTGCTGCACGATGGCAGCACCTACTGGTTCACCGGCAAATCCGGCACCCATCGCGCCAGTGGCGTGGCCACCCGCGAAATGGCGACCGCTAACGGTGCGCGGCTGTGGATCACCCTGGGCTGCACCGCCATCTGGGAGGACTGAGGATGACAGATCAGAAGCCCGTCGCAGTCAGTGCGCAACTGGCGGCGCTGCCCTCCCTGCCGATGGCCGAACTCTGGGCGCTGTGGGATCAGCATTTCCCCCGGCGGCCCAGCCATCGCAATCGCCATTACGTCGAATCGCGTCTGGCCTACCGCATCCAGGAGCAGGCCTACGGCGCACTGCCCACCAACATCCGCAAGATGCTGGTCGAGGCCGGGGCCAAGCATTCCAAGATCAAGACCACTACCGGACGCAGCGCGCAGACCCTGCTGATGCCCGGCACCACACTGATTCGTGAATGGGATGATCGCCAGCATCGCGTCACCGTCACGCCCGATGGTCTGTACGAACTCAACGGGCAGGTGTTCAAAAGCCTGTCGGCGGCGGCGCGCCACATCACCGGCACGCGCTGGAACGGGCCGAAGTTCTTCGGCCTGCGCGATGGAAAGGGGGATGGTCAATGAACGCGCCCCTGCTTGTGCCACCCAAGCGCTGCGCGGTGTACTGCCGCGTCTCCAGCGATGAACGGCTGGACCAGTCCTTCAATTCCATCGATGCCCAAAAGGAAGCCGGGCACGCCTTCATCAAAAGCCAGAGTAACGAGGGCTGGATCGCCGTGGCCGATGATTATGACGACGGCGGTTTCTCCGGCGGCAATATGGATCGGCCAGCGCTCAAACGCCTGATGGCCGATATCCAGAGGGGGAAAGTCGACATCGTGGTGGTCTACAAGATCGACCGACTCAGTCGCTCACTGGCCGATTTCGCGCGGATGGTCGATGTGTTCGACCGCCACCGCGTCAGCTTCAGCGCCGTCACGCAGCAGATCAATTCAGCCACGTCGATGGGGCGGCTGATGCTCAACGTGCTGCTGTCCTTCGCCCAGTTCGAACGCGAGGTCACCGGCGAACGCATCCGCGACAAGATCGCCGCCAGCAAGGCCAAGGGCATGTGGATGGGCGGGCCGCTGCCGCTGGGGTATGACGTGCGGGAGCGGCTGCTGGTGATCAATGAAACTGAGGCTGCGCTGGTACGCCGAATCTTCGACGACTTCGTGACCATGCGCTCGGCCACGCTGATGGCCAAAGCCTACGGCGTGGAGGGCGTGGTCACCAAGGGCGGCAAGCCCTTCACCAAGCAGACCCTCTACAAGATGCTGCACAACCGGATGTACCTGGGCGAGATCGTCCACAAGGGTCAGAGCTTCCCCGGCCAGCATCAGGCCATCATCACCCAGGCGCAGTGGGAAGCCGTGCACGCGCTGATTGCCACCGATGGCATCGAGCGGAGGCGCGAAACCAACGACCGCCAGAGTGAGCCTGTATTGCTGCGTGGCCTGCTGTTCACGTCCGATGGCGAACGGCTGGTACCCAGCTACACGGTCAAGAAGGGCAAGACCTATCGTTACTACAGCCCGATCAAACACCGGCGCTTTGGCGCGTGGGCCAGCCAGCACGGGCCATTGCCAGCCGCGCCGATTGAAGAACTGGTCACGCAGCAAATCGTGGCGGCACTCTCGGCCCCGCACATCGTGCAATCGGTATGGGACCGGATGCAGCACATTCGGCCAGACCTCACCGAACCGCAGGTCGTGTTGCCGATGCGTAACCTCGCAAGCCTGTGGCGGGAGTTGTTTCCAACGGAGCAATGCCGACTCGCGCAATTGCTGATCGAGCGCGTGGTGATGGCCGACGGCGGGCTGGAAATCATCTGGCGCGATCAGGGTTGGCAGGCACTGGCCGGGGAACTGTTACCCGGAACCATCGGCGCAGAACTGAAGGAGATGGAGGAAACCGTATGAAGCCGAAAGTGCAGCCCTTGGGCGCTGCCATCGCCCGCGAACGCCGGGATGGCGGGCAGGTCAAGCTGTCCACCTTCATCCCGCTGAAGATCCGCAAGCGTGGCGGCAGCAAAGTGGTGGTGCGACCGGATGGGGTGGTCGATGCGCCGGGCAAGGTGGCCAGCCAGATCGACCAGCCCTTGCTGGTGGCGCTGACGCGGGCCTTCTACTGGCAGCAGTTGCTAGATGACGGCGTGGTCGGCAGCGGCAGCGAGATTGCCCAGCGCGAAGGCTTGCACCATTCGACGGTCAACGAACTGCTGCGCCTGACGTTGCTGGAGCCTGCCATCGTCCAGAGCATCCTGGCCGGGCAGCAACCCCGGTGTATGAGCCTGCTTTGGTTCCAGCGCAATCCGCTGCCGACCGACTGGGTGGCGCAGCGGGAGGTGGTAGCGAGGTTTGATGCCTGACCGGGCTACGAGCCCTCGATCACCCGTGCCACATCACCGTGGCATTCGGCGCACTTGCCCACCAGCAGCAAGTCGCCGGTCTTGATGGTTCCGTTGAAATTGGTGATTGTTGTTTCGTGACGGCACTGCCCGCACCAGACGTTGGATAGCAGGCGCTGGCGGATGTCGGCGGGAATCGACTCCCAGCGCTCACGGGCAGGTTTGGTGAAAGTCGGCAGTGATTCGATGCTCATGGTTCAACGTACCCAGCGACGGGCATCCTTCAAGAGCAGCAGCAATTGCTGCTCGCGCAGTGGTGAGGCGATGAAGCCAAAGCGGGTATAGAACTTGGCCGCATCGTCATCGATGGGGTGGGTCAGCATGGCGCGGATGCCGGCCTGCTCGGCAATCAGCATCGTGCGGCGAATCGCTTCCTGCAGCATGCCGACGCCGATCCCGCGGCCCTGGTGCTCGCGTGACACGGCCAGCCTGGCCAGGATCACCACCGGCACCGGGTATTGCCCCAGCCCCTTGCGAATGCGCTCTGGTGCTTCCAGCGTATCGACCTGCCCCACGGTCAGGCTGAAGTAGCCCGCCACGCGGCCATCGTCCTCGGCCACGACGAAGGTCTTGGCCGAGCCACTGCCTTGGGCCTGGCGGGCGTGGCGCAAGAGCCAGTCGTTCAGCGCGGGCTTGCCGCAATCAAAACCCTCCAGCCGATGTTGCGCGGCCAGCGGCTCCGGTGCGCGCAACGTCACTTCGTGTCCCAGGGGGCCTTGCGGGCAAACAGGTCACGCAACCCCTCGTTGGCCTGTTCGGGGCGATCCAGCAGATCCATCAGCGCCTGGTACTGGCTGCCCGAGACCATGAACAATCGCTGATCGAGCAGGGTCTGCTCGGCGGCCAGGCACGCGCTGTCGAGGATGAAGTCGGTCAGCGACTTGTGGGCCACCTCGGCCGCACGGCGCAGCACGGCCTCTTGCTCGGGGGTGGCGCGCAGTCCGAGTCGGGCGGAGCGGGCGGAAGGCGACGATGCAACAGCAGTCATGGCAGCACCTCATTTGTTAGATCAATTGCTGCAATGTTAGTACAAGCGACGCACACTGTCGAGTTGTGCTGCTGACTGGTCGCCCTGGTTGACGATGAAACGCCGCGCGTAAGTTGTTGATTTTGCAAGATACAAAACGGCGCCTACCCGCAGGCCAAACGGAGAAAAGAGACGGCCTTGGGCCAGAAAGTAGCCGATTTCGGGCGTTTCGGCTGGACGCCACCCGCAGCACCGATCCCCGGAACCCCGCGTGGCGTGGGGATTTCAGGCAAGAAAAAGGGCCCGGAGACTATCCGAGCCCTTGTGTATGGTGGAGGCG
>JBGSNW010000527.1:0-5666 GCA_041739435.1 Burkholderiaceae bacterium | reverse complement strand
GGTGCCGGCGGCGCGGGGCGGCATCGTCAACGGGATTTTGCTGGCCTGCGCGCGTGCATTGGGCGAAACCATGGCCGTCCTGATGGTGGCCGGCAACGTGGTGCAGTACCCCACCGGGCTGTTCGAGCCGGTGCGCGTGCTCACCGCCAACATTGCCCTCGAAATGGCCTATGCCACCGGCGTGCACCGGGCAGGCCTGTTCGCCACGGGCTTGCTGCTCGTGCTGCTGGTGATGCTGCTGGCCTGGCTGGCCGCCCGTGCCAATCGGGGAGGTGGCCATGCCTGAACGGCTTTTCACCAGCCTGATCTGGCTGGGCGCCGCACTTGTCACGGCGCTGTTCCTCTGGCTGCTGGGCGACGTGTTGTGGCAAGGGGCAACGCATCTTTCGGGGTCGTTCCTGGTGTCGGCACCGTCCGATTCGGGGCGCGCTGGTGGCATTTTCCCGATCCTGGTTTCCACCCTGCTCATTCTCGCCGTGGCGCTCGCGTCGGCGATTCCCCTGGGCCTGCTGGCCGCGGTGTGGTTGACCGAATACACCCGGCGCGACAACCCGCTGGGCAACGGGGTGCGGCTGAGCCTGGACGTGCTGGCGGGCGTGCCGTCCATCGTGTTCGGCCTGTTCGGCAACGCCTTTTTCAGCGTGTACCTGGGGCTGGGGTTCTCGATCCTGTCGGGCGGCCTGACGCTGGGCTGCATGATCCTGCCGATCTTCATCCGCACCGCCGAGGCGGGGCTGTCGGCCGTGTCCGATGACTGGCGTCGCAACGCTGCCGCCCTGGGGCTGACACGGGCCAGCGTGTTGTGGAACGTGCTGCTGCCCGCGGCCGCGCCCTCGATCGCGGCAGGCACCATGCTGGGCGTCGGCCGGGCCACCGCCGAGACCGCGGCGCTGATCTTCACCAGCGGCTACGTGGACCGCATGCCGGGCTCGCTGCTCGATTCAGGCCGCGCGCTGGCCGTTCACATCTACGACCTCTCCATGAACGTCACCGGCGGAGACCGGGCAGCCTATGCTTCGGCCCTGGTCCTGATCGTTCTCATTGTTTTCATCAACACCGGCGCGTTGGCCCTGTCCGACCGCTGGCTGGCCAGGAAAGTGACCGCCGCATGACCCCGCAGACGCCCGCTTCATTGACACCCTACACGCTGGGCGATGTGGCCTGCGGCCCGGCGTGCTGCGAACCCGTCCCGCACCTGCGCATTGCCAACCTGTCCGTGGGTTATGCGGGCAACCGCGTGCTCGAAGACGTGTCTCTGGACATCTACAAGGGTTGCATCACCGCCCTGATCGGCCCCTCTGGCTGTGGCAAGACCAGTTTCCTGTCCGCCCTCAACCGCCTGACCGACCTGATCCCCGGCGCCACGGTGCAAGGCCGCATCGAACTCGACGGCCTGGACGTGCGCCACGCGGCGACCGACCTGCTGGCGCTGCGCCGCCGGGTGGGCATGATCTTCCAGAAGCCCCATCCGTTCCCGCTGTCGATCCGCCGCAACCTGGAGCTGCCCCTGAAAGAACACGGCTTCAAAAAGCGCGCCGTGCTGGACGAAAAGATCGAACGCGCCCTGCGCGACGTTGGCCTGTGGGACGAGGTGAGTGATCGCCTGGACAGCCCCGCGCTGGCCCTTTCGGGCGGGCAGCAGCAACGCCTGTGTATTGCCCGTGCATTGGTGCTGGACCCCGAAGTGCTGCTGATGGACGAACCCTGCAGCGCGCTCGACCCGATTTCATCGCGCGTGGTCGAGGAGCTGATTCAGCGCCTGCGCGGCCGGCTGACGGTGGTCATCGTCACCCACAACCTGGCGCAGGCCCGACGCATCGCGAACTACGCCGCCTTTTTCTGGATGAAGGAGCGGGTCGGCCAACTGATCGAGTTCGGCCAGTGCCGGACCCTGTTTGACACCCCCCAGGACGCACTGACCCAGGCGTATGTGTCGGGCGCGGCCGGTTGAGCCGCCGCGGCTTCCCAGTGCATTAATAGTTTACTATTGATAGCAAACTATGGCCATCTGGCGCGGGCCAGGTGCCAAAAAAGCTTCAAAAAGACGAAAATCCGCAAAATTCACCCACGCAGCCGGTCGCAAAGTTCCCCCAGGCCGCGGCAGTCCAGGTGCGGCGTTCCATGCCGGTGCAGACCCGTGCCAAATGGGTCAAGGTACGACGCGGCAGCGGCCAGTCGGGTTGAATCTCACGCCATCTGCTTCGGGGCTGGCAAGGCCTTGGGACCCAGAGTCCTGACAGGCCTGGGACTGGGGAGCGATTTTTACTTTTGCATGCACGACGGCATCGCGTGGGTACATGGCACACAGTTTGCTTGTTCACCCATTGGCAGCCCGGCATCGGAAAGCCTGCCATGGCTGCAGACACCCTTCCGTCATCCCCCATTCAAGAGGAAACTTGCATGATCCCCACCCGACGCAGATTGTTGACCCAGGGTTCGGCCGCCGCCGGTATTGCCCTTGGATTCCCCTCGATCGCCAATGCGCAGCAGACCTTCAGCTGGAAGATGACCAGCGCCTACGGCAAGGGTTCGCCGTTTTACATGGAGGGCCCGGGCAGTGCGACGGACCTGGCCCGGCGCATTGACGCCATGTCGGGCGGACGCTTGAAGATCCAGGTGTTCGGCGCGGGCGAACTGATTCCGGCGCTGGAAGGTTTCGATGCGGTGCGCGCTGGCACGGTCGAGATGAACCACGCGAACAGCTACTTCTGGACCGGCAAGACCTTTGCAGCGCAGTACTTTACGGCGGTGCCTTTCGGCCTGAATTTCCAGGGCATCAACGGCTGGCTGTACGACGGGGGTGGCCAGGCCCTGTGGAACGAGGTTTACGCTCCATTTGGCATGGTAGCCATGCCGGCAGGCAATACCGGTGTGCAGATGACCGGCTGGTTCAAGAACGAGATCAAATCCAGTGCCGACCTCAAGGGCCTGAAAATGCGTATCCCGGGCCTGGCGGGGCGCGTTTACGCGGCACTCGGTGTGGATGTGAAGCTCTTGCCCGGTGGTGAGATTTTCCCGGCATTGGAACGCGGCGTGATCGACGCGGCCGAATTCGTGGGACCGTTCCAGGACCGCAAGCTCGGCCTGCACAAGGCCGCGAAGTACTACTACACCACCGGCTGGCACGAGCCCGCCACAGTCTCCGAACTGCTCATCAACAAGGCGGCGTGGGACAAGCTGCCCAAGGATCTTCAGGCTGTCGTGGAAAACGCAGCCGCGGCGTGTAACGTGATCAGTGAAGCCTGGTCGCAGCGTAACAACGCGGAGGCCATGGACGACCTGATCCGGAACCAGGGTGTGATCGCCCAGCCCCTGCCCGAAGAGGTGCTCAAAAAGCTGCGCGAAGTCACCAATCAGGTGCTTTCCGATGCAGCGGCCAAGGATGCAAAGACCAAAAAGGTGCACGACTCCTACATGGCCTACAAGAAGAAGTACGACGCTTGGGCGGGTTACAGCGAAGGCCCGTATCACACCAAGGTTCTGACGGCCTGATCCCGCGATGCAGAACTCTCCGCCCGCCGACCGCACGCCGGCCGGTGGCGCGTGGGCACGCGCCTTCGTGAACACCGTGGACCGCTGGGTCGACCGGATTGGCCGCGCCGCATCGTGGCTCACGCTCGCCATCGTGGCGCTCATGGCCGTGAACGTGCTGCTGCGCTACGCGTTCAGCATCGGTTCCGTCTGGGCCCAGGAACTGGAATGGCACCTGCTTGCGCCCCTGGTGCTGGCGGGCATGACCTACGCGCTCCAGAAAGGAGAGCACGTGCGGGTGGACGTGTTGTACGCACGCTATTCACCTCGCGGTCAGGCGGCGGTGGATGTGTTGGCCGCTGCGTTGGCGGTGACGATCAGCTTGCTGGTCATCCGCTATTCAATCCCCTACGTCGGCCAATCCCTCAGCATCAACGAAATCTCGTCGGATCCCGGCGGCCTGACGCACCGGTGGGTCCTCAAAGGCCTGATTCCGGTCGGCTTTGCGCTGTTCGGCCTGCAGGCTGCCGCGCTGGGCACGGGCGCAGCGCTGCGGCTGGCGGGTGGCTCGAAGCACGGGGGCAAAGCATGAGTCCGATGGAGTGGCTGGCCATCGGACTGCTGGTCGGCTTCTTCCTGCTGCTGATGGCGGGCGTGCCCGTGGGCATCACGTTGGCGACCGCCGGTTTTGTGTTTGGCTTCATGGGGTTTGGCGAATCGCTGTTCAACCTGCTGCCTGCTCGGATTTATGGCGTGGTGGCCAATTACCAGTGGCTGGCGATTCCACTGTTCGTCTTCATGGGCGTGATGCTGGAGAAATCCCGCCTCGCTGAAGATCTGCTCGATGTCATTGGCCACCTGGCGGGCGGGCTGCGCGGCGGGATGGCACTGGGCATCATCGGCGTCGGGGTGTTGATGGGCGCCACCACCGGCATCGTGGGCGCAACCGTCATCACGCTGGGCCTGCTGACCCTGCCCACGCTGCTGCGACGTGGCTACGACCCTGCCGTCGCTTGCGGCGCCATCTGCGCCTCAGGCACCCTCGGGCAAATCATTCCGCCCAGTCTGGTCCTCATTCTGCTGGCGGACATCATGCAACTGTCGGTCGGTACACTGTTTACCGCCGCGATGATGCCGGGTCTGATGCTGGCCGCCCTGTACTGCGCCTGGATCGTGATCTACGGCATGCTCCGGCCTGGTGCCATGCCACCGGTACCACAGGCCGAACGCGACGGCATCAGCCGGTCCCAGCTGTGGATGCGGGTGTTGAAGGTGGCACTGCCGCCACTGGCCCTGGTGGTCTCCGTGTTGGGCTCCATCATCGGCGGCGTGGCAGCGCCCACCGAAGCGGCATCCATGGGTGCGCTGGGCGCCATCCTGGTGGTGGCACTGGCGCGCAGACTGAGTCTGGCGGTGCTCAAGGACGTGATGCAGACCACCACGCGCATTTCGTCCATGGTGCTGTTCATTCTGGTTTGCGCACAGGTGTTCAGCCTGGCGTTTCGCGGCCTGCAGGGCGAACAACTCATCGAGGACTTGTTTGCATTCCTGCCAGGTGGCGTCAACGCCGACATCCTGTTCCTGATGGTGCTGATTTTTGTGCTGGGATTTTTTCTGGAATGGATCGAAATCAGCTACATCGCCGTGCCGCTGTTCCTGCCGATTTTCAACGCCGCTGGTGTTGACCCCATCTGGCTGGCCATGCTGATCACCATCAACCTGCAGACTTCATTCCTGACACCGCCATTTGGTTGGGCGCTGTTTTTTCTGCGCGGTGTGACGCCGCCGGAAGTGACCACACGCCACATCTACCTTGGCGTGTTGCCGTTCATCGGTTTGCAGATCCTGGGAATCGTGCTGGTGTTCAGCTTCCCGGCCATCGCCACGTGGTTGCCCAACGCCATCGGGTGGTGACGATCAAGATGATCCTAATTAGATAGCAATCGAAGTCCATTCTGCGGGGGCTCGATCCCAAAAAAATATTCAAGAATCCGCAAAATTCACCCACGCAGCCGGTCGCAAAGTTCCCCCAGGCTGCGGCAGTCCAGGTGCGGCGTGCCATGCCGGTGCAGCTCGGGGTTCCAGGCATGGCCCGGGCGGTTGATCCACGCCACCTGCATGCCTGCCGAGAGCCCGCCCGCCACGTCCAGGTGCGCGTCGTCGCCGACATGCAGGACCTCGTGTGGCGACACGCC
>JBGSNW010000513.1:0-3139 GCA_041739435.1 Burkholderiaceae bacterium | reverse complement strand
TGGGCACGTTCCGATATATTACTCACCCGTTCGCCACTCGCCACCAGGATTGCTCCCGTGCTGCCGTTCGACTTGCATGTGTAAGGCATGCCGCCAGCGTTCAATCTGAGCCAGGATCAAACTCTATAGTTCGATCTTGATTTTTTCGCTCTTTCGAGCAACTCATAAAAACGGAATTGAAGTGAACTTCACTTCTATTCTCATGAGCGCTTGTAGGTCAGTTAAGACCCAGTTCCGAAGAACTTGGCAATCGCCTTCAAACGCCCACGCTTATCGGCTGTAAGTTTTTAATGAACTTGTTTGCATCACTCCGACTTTCGTCTTTGTTTTGCCGCTTAGCTGCGATCAGCTGAGCCTTGAATTATGACATGTTTTTAAAGACTTGTCAACTTCCGGGGTCTTTGCTGTTTTTGATTCGCTGCGATTTGTTGCCAGATCGCTTTGCTTGTCGTTTTCAGCAGAGCCTTTGATTATGACATGCTATTTAATAACCTGTCAACCTCCGGGGTTTTTGCTGTTTTTTTGATTCGCTGCGATTTGTTGCCAGATCGCTTTGCTTATCGTTTTCAGCAGAGCCTTGAATTCTACACCGGATTTTCATTCCGGAGCAAGTTTTTCAAAACTTTTCTTACCCCTCTCAACTGCTGCCAGAGCAAGCCCTGTTTGGCGCTTTGCAGTGCCGTCATCAGCTGAGCCATCGACTATAGCATGGGTTTTGATCGACTTCTGCGGGTTCGGTTGAAAATTTCCAAAAGATGCGTTTCGGGCCGCGCTCCAAGTGGGGAGCCCGCTCTATGCCACAGGGGATACGCCACCTATCATGTGCCGGATGACACTCATCCCACCCCCCACCTCTGCATTGCACGCCCTGTTCGATGCCCAGTTCCAGGCCAGCCGCGCGCAGACCGAGGTGCCTCTGGCGCTTCGACGCGAGCGCCTTCAACGCTTGCGCTCGCTGATTGAGGCCCACGCGGCGGCACTGGCTGACGCGGTGAACGCGGATTTCGGCGCACGCTCGCCCCAACTGACGGAAATAGCAGACCTGTTCGTACTGCGCGCATTGCTCAGCCACCTGAACAAGCACCTGCCGCGCTGGATGAAGCCGCAAAAGGTGTCCACGCCCGTGTATCTATTACCGGCACGCGGCTATTTGCAGCGCCAGCCTCTGGGGGTGGTGGGGGTGATTTCGCCCTGGAACTATCCGATCCAATTGGCACTGGGGCCCGTGGCCACTGCACTCGCCGCAGGCAACCGCGTCATGCTCAAACCCAGCGAACTGACGCCCCGCACCTCGGCCTTGATGGCGCAGTTGGTCCATGCCAATTTTTCCGCTGACGAATTCTGTGTGATCGAAGGTGGCGCGGAGGTGGCCCACAGCTTCGCCAGCCTGCCATTCGATCACCTGCTGTTCACCGGCTCCACGGCGGTGGGCCGAAAGGTGGCTGCCGCGGCTGCGGCCAACCTCACGCCCACCACGCTGGAGCTGGGCGGAAAATCGCCATGCATCGTGGATGCGTCGTGCGACATGGCCGATGCGGCACTCAAGATCGCCCATGGCAAGCTCCTCAATGCCGGGCAGACCTGCATTGCCCCGGACTATGTATTGCTGCCACGCGGGCTTGAGCAGGCCTTTGGCGACGCGTTCGCCGCCGCCACACAGCGTCTGTTCCCGCGCATCGCCGGCAACCCCGATTACGCCGCGATCGTGACCGAGCGCCATCATGCGCGACTGCAGTCGATGCTGGCGCAGGCCGTGGCGCAAGGCGCGCAATTGCGGGAGATTGATCCGCAACAAGGCGCGATGGATGCGCCGCCCGTTGCCCAGCAGCGGCAGATGAAACCGGTGCTGGTGTTCAACGCCCACCCCGGCCTGACGCTCATGGAAGAAGAAATCTTCGGGCCGATCCTGCCGGTGGTGAGCTACGACACGCTGGACGAAGCCATCGAAACCGTCAACGCACGCCCCCGGCCGCTGGCGCTGTACTGGTTTGGCACCAACACAGCGGCGCGGGACCGCGTGCTGTCCAGCACTGTCAGTGGCGGCGTCACGGTCAACGACACGCTGCTGCACATTGCCCACGAGAACCTGCCATTTGGTGGCGTGGGCGAGAGCGGCTGGGGCGCCTATCACGGCGAGTCCGGTTTTCTTCGCTTCACGCACCAAAAGCCGGTGCTGGTGCAGTCGCGTTTTGCCTCGGGTCAGTTGCTGTACCCACCGTACGGCGCGCGCTTCCAGCGGGTCATGGGCCTGCTCAAGCGCTGGCTTTGAAACGCCTCATCCAGCGCGGCGCGGGATAATCCCGCACCCATGGCACTTATTACCCTCCTTGACGCGCAGCTCGCGTTCGGTCACGTGGCGCTGCTCGACCACGCCGGTTTTTCACTGGAAACGACCGAACGCGTCGGCCTGATCGGCCGCAACGGCGCAGGCAAATCCTCGCTGCTGAAAATCCTCGGCGGCCTTGAAAAACCCGATGACGGCACGCTGCAGGTGCAGCAGGGGCTGCGCACGGCGTACGTTGCACAAGAGCCTGTCCTGGCCCCGGATGCTACTGTATTTGAAGCAGTAAAGCACGGATTGGCGAGGACCATAGCCCTGATTGATCAATATTCCCATGGCGAAGGCGACCTGGATGCGCTGCAAAGCGAAATCGAGCACACCGACGGCTGGAACTGGGAGCAGCGCGTGACGGAAACCCTGCACCGCCTGCACCTCGATGGCGACGCCGTCATCGGCACGCTGTCCGGCGGCAACCGCAAGCGCGTGGCGCTGGCGCAGGCGCTGGTGGCGCAGCCCGACGTGCTGCTGCTGGACGAGCCCACCAACCATCTGGACCTCGATTCCATCGAATGGCTCGAACAGTTGCTGGTGGAATTCAAGGGCAGCCTGATCACCATCACCCACGACCGCACCTTCCTGGACCGCGTGGCCACCCGCATCGTCGAGCTCGATCGCGGGCAGCTGCGCAGCTATCCCGGCAACTTCGCGCAATACCAGTTGCAAAAGGAAGAGCAGTTGGCCCAGGAGGCGGTGGTCAGCGCCAAGGCCGACAAACTGCTGGCCCAGGAAGAAATCTGGATCCGCAAGGGCGTGGAGGCCCGCCGCACCCGCGCGCAGGGCCGCATCACGCGCCTGAAC
>JBGSNW010000508.1:0-7090 GCA_041739435.1 Burkholderiaceae bacterium | reverse complement strand
ATGCAGGCCTCGCACAGCGGTTGCGAGGGCCAGCTGTGACACACCGCGCACTGGCTGGGCAAACGGTGGACCCAGGTCGCGGGTGCGGAGCGGGCGCGATGCAGCAGGCGGCGGAACATCGGCTCAATATACTCGTGCCGTGCCTGAAGAACGCTCCCCCACGATCGATCCCGCCGCGGCCCGCCGCTGGGCCCGGGTTTTGCCTGCCCAGTCCCCGTGGCTGCATGAGGAGGTGGCGCGGCGCATGGAAGAACGCCTGCAGTGGATCCGGTTGCAACCCGATGCCTGGCTGCACTGGGGGCCGTTGCGGGGGGGGCTGGACGCGCATTCGGCGATTCAGCGGCGCTATCCAAAATCCGAATGTTTTGTGGCTGAAGCCCCCGTCAAATGGTCGAAGTCAGCTTCTGAAAAAATAGCAAAACCGTGGTGGAGCCCCAACCGGTGGACCGGTGCGCCCACCCGTTTTGCCCTGCCCGACGACGGCACGGTGCAGATGCTGTGGGCCAACATGGCCCTGCACATGGCCGCCGACCCCCAGGCGCTGATCGCGCAATGGCACCGGCTGCTGGCGCCCCAGGGGTTCCTGATGTTTTCATGCCTTGGGCCCGATTCGGTGCGGGAATTGCACGCGCTGTACGCCCGACGGGGCTGGCCACCGCCGGGCCACGCGTTCACCGACATGCACGATTGGGGCGACATGCTGGTGCAGGCCGGTTTTGCCGAACCCGTGATGGACATGGAGCGCATCACCCTGACCTTCGAGACTCCGGCACGGCTGTTGCAGGAACTCCGCGAAATCGGGCGCAACCTGCATCCGCAGCGTTTTGCCGGCCTGCGCGGGCGGCGCTGGCACGGTGCGCTGCTGCAGGCGCTGGGCCGCGAACTGGCGGGAGCGGGCGAAGCGGGACGTCTGCCGCTCACCTTCGAGATCATCTACGGCCACGCCTTCAAGCCCGAGCCGCGCGTGCGGGTCAGCGAACACAGTGCCGTGTCGCTGCAGGACATGCGGGCCATGCTGGGCCGGTAGAAGGGCGGATGACCCCCGGCGCCGCCCCGGAGCGCCTCGAAACGGTACTTCAAGGCGCGCCAAAACGGTCGGCAAGCCGCGCTACAATCCGTGGCGAATGAACTCGGGCATTTTCCCTTGCAGCAAGGTGTTGGCGCAGCCGTTGACGTGGCGCAGGCGGCCTTGTCTGTTCTCGTGAGCGGCATCTGTGTCGAACCTTGTCTACCGCTTTGCGACCGTTTCGGGCCAGGGTATCCACTGGTTCCTGAAACGCAACTGCTCGGTGACTCCATCGCAGCTGGGCTGGTTGTACGCCTCGCTGTGTGTGGTGTCATTGGGCATTGGGGCTTTTTTCTGGGTTCAGGGCGCACGACTGATCCTGCCGTTCGCCTGGCTGGAGCTGGCGGCGGTCGGTGCGGCGTTTGTGGTCTACGCCCGGCATGCGACCGACGGCGAGCGCATTTCGTTGCAGGGAGCCCGGCTGGTGGTCGAGCTCGAGACCGCCGGGCGCCTGGAGCGCGCCGAGTTCCTGCGTGAGTCGGTCCGGATCGAGCCGAAGGCGGGCGACTGGTCGCTGATCGAGGTGTTCGGGCAGGGGCGGTCGGTGCAGGTGGGGCGCTATGTGCGCCCTGAGCTGCGTCCGGCGCTGGCGCGTGAACTGCGCATGGCTTTGCGGGGCGCTTGAGCAAGGCGGTGAATCCGGTCCTTGTGCAGCGATGAAAATTGACGCGGACAGGCGCGGGGCCTGAATGTGGGTTGTTTTGAGGCATTGAAGAAGTGAGAACGATGAAAAGAATTTCCAGCACATTGGCGTCCGCGCTGACCACGGCCGGCGTTTGGGTCGGGTCCGCTGTACTCAGTGCCGCGCACGCGGTCAACGACCTTCCCGGCGGACCAGCCGTCCGCCAGCTCAACCTGCACCCCGCGGTCACACGCATCGCCGAAGAGCAGGCCTGGCTGCACTGGTTCATGCTCATCATCTGCACGGTGATCTTCATCGGCGTGTTCGGCGTGATGTTCTATTCCATCTGGAAACACCGCAAATCGGTTGGCCACAAGCCGGCCAACTTTCACGAATCGGTGACGGTGGAAATCGTCTGGACCATCGTGCCGTTCATCATCGTGATCCTGATGGCACTGCCCGCGACCAAGGTGCTGGTGGCCCAGAAAGACACCACCAACGCCGACCTCACCATCAAGACCACCGGCATGCAGTGGAAATGGGGTTACGACTACATCAAGGGCGAGGGCGAAGGCATCGGCTTCATTTCGACGCTTGACAGCAGCCATCGCGCCATGTCTGACGCGGGTGGACCCAGCTCTGGCGTGATGCCCGACAACTATCTGCTCAAGGTGGACAACCCGCTGGTGGTTCCGGTCAATAAAAAAATCCGCATCATCACGACCGCCAATGACGTGATCCACTCCTGGATGGTTCCGGCCTTCGGCGTCAAGCAGGACGCAATTCCCGGGTTTGTGCGCGACACCTGGTTCCGTGCCGAGAAAACAGGCGATTTTTATGGTCAGTGCGTCGAGCTTTGTGGCAAGGAACACGCCTACATGCCGATCCACGTGAAAGTGGTTTCAGCGCAAGAGTATTCAGCCTGGGTCAAGGATGAACAGAAGAAGATCGCCGCCAGGGCCGACGATCCGGCCAAGGTCTGGACGCTGGAAGACCTGGCCAAGCGCGGCGAAAAGGTTTATGCCGCCAACTGCGCCGCCTGCCACCAGGCCAGCGGCAAGGGCGCTGGCCCATTCAAGCCCCTGGACGGCGCCGCGGTGGTGCGGGACGCCGACAAGGGCAAGCAGATCGCGGTGCTCCTCAATGGCCAGAACAACGGCACCATGCCGGCCTGGAAGCAGCTCTCGGACACCGAGATCGCTGCCGTCATCACCTACACCAAGAACAGCTGGTCGAACAAGACCGGGCAGGTCGTGCAGCCGGCCGACGTCCGTGCCGCGCGCAAGTAATTCTGGCGCCCAGACCATCGAAATCGAATTCTCAAGGAAATCAACATGAGTGCAGTTCTGGATCCGCACGGTCACGCACACGACGACCACCACGACCATGCGCCCACCGGCTGGCGCCGCTGGGTGTATGCCACCAATCACAAGGACATCGGCACCCTGTATCTGTTGTTCTCGTTCACCATGCTGATGGTGGGCGGCGTGCTGGCCCTGCTGATCCGGGCCGAGTTGTTTCAGCCGGGTCTGCAACTGCTCAATCCCGAGTTGTTCAACCAGCTCACCACCATGCACGGGTTGATCATGGTTTTCGGCGCCATCATGCCGGGCTTCGTGGGCTTCGCCAACTGGATGATCCCGATGCAGATCGGCGCGGCCGACATGGCCTTTGCCCGCATGAACAACTTCAGCTTCTGGCTGATGATCCCGGCCGGCGCAATGCTGGTGGGTTCGTTTTTCATGCCTGGCGGCGCACCGGCGGCTGGGTGGACACTTTATGCCCCGCTGACGTTGCAGATGGGGCCGTCCATGGATGCCGGCATTTTTGCCATGCACATCCTGGGTGCCTCGTCCATCATGGGCTCGATCAACATCATCGTCACCATCCTCAACATGCGCGCCCCCGGCATGACGCTGATGAAAATGCCGATGTTCGCCTGGACCTGGCTGATCACCGCCTACCTGCTGATCGCCGTGATGCCCGTGCTGGCCGGCGCCATCACCATGACGCTGACCGACCGTCACTTCGGCACCAGCTTCTTCAACCCCGCCGGGGGTGGTGACCCCGTGATGTACCAGCACATCTTCTGGTTCTTCGGCCACCCCGAGGTCTACATCATGATCTTGCCGGCCTTCGGCATCATCAGCCAGATCGTGCCGGCCTTCGCGCGCAAGAAGCTGTTCGGTTATGCCTCCATGGTGTACGCCACCAGCTCGATCGCGATCCTGTCGTTCATCGTCTGGGCGCACCACATGTTCACCACCGGCATGCCGGTCACGGGGCAACTGTTCTTCATGTACGCCACCATGCTGATCGCCGTGCCCACGGCCGTGAAGATTTTCAACTGGATCGCCACCATGTGGCAGGGCTCGATGACCTTCGAGACGCCGATGCTGTTTGCCGTGGGCTTCATCTTCGTGTTCACCATGGGCGGTTTCACCGGGCTGATCCTGGCCATGGCCCCGATCGACATCCAGTTGCAGGACACCTACTACGTGGTGGCGCACTTCCACTATGTGCTGGTGGCGGGCTCGCTGTACGCCATGTTCGCCGGGTACTACTACTGGTCGCCGAAATGGACTGGCGTCATGTACAACGAAACCCGCGGCAAGATCCACTTCTGGTGGTCGCTGATCGCGTTCAACATCACCTTTTTCCCGATGCACTTCCTGGGCCTGGCGGGCATGCCACGCCGTTATGCCGACTACCCCATGCAGTTTGCCGATTTCAACGCCGTGGCGTCGGTGGGTGGGTTGCTGTTTGGTCTGGCACAGGTCTATTTCTTCTTCTTCATCGTGTTGCCCACCATGATGGGCAAAGGCGAAAAAGCGGCACAAAATCCCTGGCGTGATCCCGACGGCAAAGGCGCCGAGGGCCTGGAGTGGGAGGTGCCCTCGCCTGCACCGTTCCACACCTTCGAAACCCCGCCCAAGCTGGACGCCACCGCCACCAAGGTGCTGGGCTGATCGAGCCCACGACGAAGCGCAACGTCATGACACCCGAGCAAAAACGCCACAACCGACGCACGGCGCTGATCCTGGCGTCGATCGTGGCCGTGTTTTTCATCGGGTTCATGGCGAAGATCGCCCTGCTGTCGCACTGAACACGGCCGCGCCATGAGTCTGCGTCACGCAAACGTCAAAATGGTGGGCAAGCTGGCCATCGTGGCGGCGGGCATGTTTGGCTTCGGCTACGCGCTGGTGCCGCTGTACAAGGCCATCTGCGACCTGACCGGCATCAACATCCTCAGCTTGTCGGAACGTCAGGTGCCGGGCAATGGAGAAGCGGGTCGGGACGTGCAACGCCCCGGCAACACCCAGGTGGACACAAGTCGCAGCATCACCATTGAATTTGACGCCAATGCGCGTGGCCTGTGGGATTTCAAGCCCGCGGTGCGGTCGCTGCAGGTGCATCCGGGCGAGTTGGCCACCGTGATGTACGAGTTCCAGAACACACAGAATCGCCGTGTGGCCGCGCAGGCGATTCCCAGCTATGCCCCAGCGCAGGCGGCACCCCATTTCTCCAAGCTGGAGTGTTTTTGCTTCAACCAGTACACACTCGAGCCGGGTGAAAAGAAACAGTGGCCGGTGGTTTTTCTGGTGGACCCCAAGCTGCCCAGGGACGTGACCACCATCACGCTGTCCTACACGTTTTTTGAGGTCGGTGGCCGGACTCCACCGGCACCCGATGGAGCCAGCCTGTGAAGCCGACCCTGCAGTCCCCCCCTGTGGCGCCGGCAACCGGTGGCTCGTTCCTTCGCAGCCTGAAGGCCGTGGCGTGGTCGTTCGTGGGCATCCGCAAGAACAGCGAATACCAGAAGGACCTGGGCAGCATCAATCCGCTGCACGTGATCGTCGTCGGCATCGGTGCCGCCCTGGCGCTGGTGATCGGACTGGTTGTTTTGGTCAATGTGGTGGTGCGTTGAGCATCGACCGAATGAATTATTGAGACTTGAGAGCAGGAGAAACAATGAGTTCAGCAACACATGGCAGCACGCCCTACTATTACGTGCCGCAGCCGTCACGTCATCCGGCGATGGCGGCATTTGGCCTTTTTTTCGTGATCCTGGGGGCTTCCCAGTGGATCAACGGCATTGAGTGGGGCAAATACGCGCTGCTGTTTGGCATGTTGTGGTGGCTGGGGGTGCTGTTTCAGTGGTTCCGCGACGCCGTGCTGGAAAGCGAAGGTGGCCAGTACGGACACAAGATCGACCTCTCGTTCCGCTGGAGCATGAGCTGGTTCATTTTTTCCGAAGTCATGTTCTTCGGCGCTTTTTTCACGGCCCTGTGGTGGGCGCGCACGCATTCGGTGCCGGCCTTGGGCAGCCTTGAGAACGCGCTGATCTGGCCCGACTTCAAGGCCGTGTGGCCCAGTGTCGCAGCGGGGGCCACCGCCTCGCCCGCGGGCATTGTCGAGCCGTTCCAGACCATGGGGCCGTTCTGGCTGCCCACGATCAACACCGCGCTGTTGCTGAGCTCGGGCGTGACGCTGACCATCGCCCATCACGCGCTGCGCGAGAACCATCGCGGCAAGACCGTGGCCTTCATGTGGCTCACCGTGCTGCTGGGAATCACCTTCCTGGGGGTGCAGGGCTACGAATACGCCCACGCTTACAGCGATTTGAACCTCAAGTTGTCGTCGGGCGTGTATGGCTCCACCTTCTTCATGCTGACCGGTTTTCACGGATTCCACGTGCTGGTGGGCATGCTCATGCTGCTGTTCATCACGTTGCGCCTGCAAAAGGGGCACTTCACGGCCGATCGCCACTTTGGGTTTGAAGGTGCCGCCTGGTACTGGCACTTTGTGGACGTGGTGTGGCTGGGCCTGTACATCCTGGTTTACTGGATGTAAAACCCCTCTGCGGCGTCCGTCCATGAAACAAAAGCCGCATTGCGCGGCTTTTGTTTTGGGGGGCGTGAATTGCGCGGGGCAAGGGGGCTATTTGCCGGCCGGAATGCCGGTGGGCTGGATGTAGCCCAGTTTCCACGCCACCAGGATGCAGACAAAGAGCACGATGGAAAACCCCACGCGAAACGCCAGTGCCCTGGCCATGTGGCCGCCCTTGGGTTTGCTGCCGTCGGTGCTGCCGCCCTTCATCATGAAAAACAGGGCGGCGCCCAGGCTGCCAATGATGCCGACAAACGCCAGTGCGACCAGATATTTCATCGCCCCGATTATCCCGTGAATCAACCTGTCCGTTCCCTGCGCTTCTGGCTGATCACCTGCGCTGCGCTGGCGGGTGTGATGCTGACGGCGTCGCTGGGGCGCTGGCAACTGGGTCGTGCGACCGAAAAGCTGGCGCTGCAGGCACAAATGGATTCGCGCCGCGCCCAGCCTGCGCTGGACGGGTTGTCCCTGCGCACCGTGGCCGACCCCGTGGCCCTGCTGCAGCGCCTGGT
>JBGSNW010000291.1:0-4282 GCA_041739435.1 Burkholderiaceae bacterium | reverse complement strand
CGTGCCCAGCGCGCCCCGCACGCGGGCAGCGCCGTCGCGGCCCGCCACCGAAGCCATCCTGACCGAATGCCGCGACGGCACGGTCTCGATGGGCGGGGACTGCAAGAAGTAGGCGTCCCGGCCTTTCCCGGCGCCCGGACGCGGCGGTTTATCCGGCCAGCGCCACGAACACGTTCTGCACGTCGTCGTGCGCGTCGATCGCCGCCAGAAAGGTTTCGACTTCCTCCAGCTCCGCCGCGCTCAGGCTGGCCGGGTTGACGGGGGTTTTGGGCCGGTAGCCCAGTTTGGCGGACAACACGGTGAAGCCCTGGCCTGGCAGGGCGCGGCTGACCAGGTCGAGATCGGTGGCGTCGGTCAGGAACAGCGTGGTGCCGTCGGCCTCGCCGGGTTCAAAATCCTGCGCACCCGCTTCGATGGCGGCCAGTTCGGCGTCGGCGCCGGGGGCGGTTGGCTCGGCCTCGATCAGGCCCACGTGATCAAAATCCCAGGCCACCGAACCCGACGTGCCCAACTGCCCCTTGCGAAACAGCACCCGCATTTCGGGGGCGGTGCGGTTCACGTTGTCGGTCAGGCATTCGACCATCACGGCCACACGGTGCGGCGCGAAGCCTTCGTACAGCACGTGCTCGAAATGCACCGTCTCGCCCGTCAGGCCCGCGCCTTTCTTGATGGCGCGCTCCAGCGTGTCCTTGGGCATGGAGACCTTGCGAGCCTGCTCCACGACCAGTCGCAGCCGTGAATTGGTGGTCGGGTCGGCGCCGTTGCGTGCGGCCACCATGATGTCCTTGGCCAGACGGCCAAACAGCTTGCCCCGTGCGTCCGCCGCCGCGGCCTTGCCTTTTGCTTTCCATTGCGCGCCCATAGTGCATATTCCTTGAAGTGACAGCGTTGATCGTAAACTGCGGCCGTGCCTTTCACCATCCCATGCCCATGACTGAAACCAGCGAAGAAAAAGTGACGGAACCCCGCCTGTGGCGCGACAACGGCTGGACGGCCCGCGTCATCAAGAACGAAGACGACGACGGCTGGGCCGTGGCCATGACGCCCGACGGCCAGGTGGAACCCGCGCTGGTGGGCCCGTGGACCATGGGTCGCGACAAGAAGAACCCCAAGCCGCTGGATTCTTCCGCCTTCAGCACCCTGGTGAAAACCGCCGCCGAGTTTGTGCGCCGGCACGAGCAGCAACAACACGCCACGCTGCACCAGTCGCTGGACATTTCGCACGAGGGTGCGCGCTTCAGCATTCTGCTGGACATCGAGCCCGACGATGACAACCCCAGCGCCACACTGCGCGCGCTGGACGCGGGCGGCGAACGGGTGGCGCAGACGCGCGTGGCGCCCTCGTTCAAGCTCACACGGGCCAGCGCCAGCGCATGGGCCGAGGCGGGCTTTGGCGCCCACGCGGTACGGTAGCGCCACACCCCGGGCGGCCCGGCAGGAACGGGCGCGGAATCGAGTCAAATAAGGCCACAGCCCGCATGCAGGCTGCTTGTTTTGATATTGATTCGATAGCGATCAACTACGCGCGCTTGACAAACTCGCTCTTGAGCTGCATGGCGCCGATGCCGTCGATCTTGCAGTCGACGTCGTGGTCGCCGTCGATCAGGCGGATGTTCTTGACCTTGGTGCCGACCTTGACCACCGACGAGGAGCCCTTGATCTTCAGGTCCTTGATCAGCGTGACCGAGTCGCCGTCCTGCAGGGTGTTGCCGAACGCGTCTTTCCACACCCGCTGCTCCGGCGCGGCGGGTGCGGCTTCCAGCGTCCATTCGTGGGCGCATTCGGGACAGATCAGCAGTCCTGCGTCTTCATAGGTGTATTCGCAGTGGCATTGGGGGCAAGGGGGGAGGGTGCTCATGGGGATGGGGTTTCTGTATGGGACCGGTTGAAGGGCGACACAAGGCGTGGGGCGACTTCCGGTGTTTGCGCAACCAGCACGCCCTTTTTCCACACCTGGAGCCGGTTGGCCCGCAGCCGGATGGCATCGATCGTGTCGCGTGCCTGCAGCAGCACAAAGCTCGCATCGCAGCCGGGTGCGAGGCCATAGCCTTGCAGGTGCATCACCTTCGCTGCGTGGGTGGTCACCGCGTCAAAACACTGGCGCATGCCTTGCTGGCTGGTCATTTGCGCCACGTGCAGGCCCATGTGGGCCACGTCCAGCATGTCGCCGCTGCCCAGGCTGTACCACGGGTCCATCACGCAGTCGTGGCCAAAGGCCACGGTCACGCCGGCGGCCATGAGTTCGGGCACGCGGGTCAGGCCGCGGCGTTTGGGGTAGCTGTCGTGGCGGCCCTGCAGGGTGATGTTGATCAGCGGATTGGCCACCACGCTGACGCCCGCCTCGGCGATCAGCGGGATGAGTTTGCTGACGTAATAGTTGTCCATGCTGTGCATGGAGGTCAGGTGCGAGCCGGTCACGCGGCCCTGCAGGCCCAAGCGCTGCGCTTCGAAGGCCAGCGTTTCGATGTGGCGGCTCAGCGGGTCGTCGCTCTCATCGCAATGCATGTCCACCAGCTTGCCTTGCTGCGCCGCCAGCTCGCACAGCAGCTTGACGCTGGCGGCCCCTTCGGCCATGGTGCGCTCGAAGTGTGGGATGCCCCCCACCACGTCCACGCCCAGATCGAGTGCGCGCCGCAGGTTGTCCAAACCGCCCGGCGCGCGCAACACACCGTCCTGCGGGAAGGCGACGAGCTGCAGATCGATGCAGCCGGCCACGCGCTTCTTCACTTCCAGCAGGGCCTGGACCGGCAGCAGCGACGGGTCGCTGGTGTCCACGTGGCTGCGGATGGCCAGCAGCCCCTTGGCCACGGCCCAGTCGCAGTAGGCGAGGGCGCGTTCGATCAGCGCATCGGCCGTCAGCAGCGGCTTGAGTTTGCCCCACAGCGCGATGCCTTCGAGCAGCGTGCCACTTTCATTGACCCGCGGCAGCCCGTAGCTGAGCGTGGCGTCCATGTGAAAGTGCGGGTCGCAGAACGGCGGGCTGAGCAGGTGGCCGCGGGCGTCCACGGTGTGTGCCGCTGGCGCCTGCAGGCCCGGGGTCACCTCGGTGATGCGGCCGTCCTGCACGGCCACGCTCATGTCGGTGCGGCCGTCGGGCAGGGTGGCGTGGGTGATGAGAAGGTCGAGCATCGGGCTACCTTTCGCCTTTGCGGTAGGGTTTCATGAGCGCCTGCGGGTACGCCGCGCGGCGCGCCACCAGCACCAGCGCCAGGATGGACAGGGCGTAGGGCAGCATCAGATACAGCTGGTAGGGCAGCGCCGCGTCGCCCGATTGTTGCAAGCGCAGTTGCAGCGCGTCAAAAAAAGCGAACAGGATCGCCCCCAGCAAGGCCTTGCCGGGCCGCCAACTGGCAAAAACCACCAGCGCCACGCAGATCCAGCCGCGGCCGTTGACCATGTTGAAAAAGAAGGCGTTGAACGCCGACAGGGTCAGAAAAGAACCCGCGACACCCATCAGCGCCGATCCGCAGGCAATGGCCAGGCTGCGCGTCAGTGCTACCGAGACGCCCTGGCCTTCGGCTGCCTGCGGATTTTCACCGACCATGCGCACGGCGAGGCCGGCCGGCGTGCGGTTGAGCACGTAGGCAATGAGTGGTACCAGGGCCAGGGCGAGCAGGGTGAGCGGCGTTTGTTCTCCGAGCACCGGCAGGTTGAGCCAGGCCATGTCGGTAAATGGTTCAATGGTCGGCGGGGTGCTGGCTTTGGGAAAACTGACGCGGTAGCCGTAGTAGCTGAGCGAGGAGGCGAGCATGGTGATGCCAAGTCCCGAGACGTGCTGCGACAACGCCAGTCCGACAGTGAGAAATGCGTGCAACAGGCCAAAGACGGCACCGGTCATTGCTGCCACGGCAACTCCGCCCCACAATGGTAGTCCCTGATAGACCGCCAGCCAGCCGGTGAAAGCGCCGGCCACCATGATGCCCTCGATGCCCAGGTTGAGCACGCCGGCACGCTCGCACAGCAGCACGCCCAGCGTGCCCAGGATCAGTGGCGTGGCGATGCGCAGCACGGCGATCCAGAACGGCGCGGCCAGGAGCAGGTCGAGGGTTTCGCTCAACATGGTCAGCGCAGGCGGATGCGGTACTGCGTGAACATCGTGGCCACCAGCACCGCGATGAGCGACACCGACACGATCACGTCGGCAATGTAGGTCGGCACGTTGACGGCGCGGCTCATGCTGTCCGCGCCGACCAGGATGCCGGCCACGAAGATGGCCGCCGCCACCACGCCCAGCGGGTTCAACGCCGCGAGCATCGCGATGACGATGCCGCTGTAGCCGTAG
>JBGSNW010000430.1:0-3237 GCA_041739435.1 Burkholderiaceae bacterium | reverse complement strand
ACCTGGCCTGGACGCAGACCCGGCTGGACGAGCTGGGCGACCGGCCCTCGCTGCTCAATCCGCTCTGGTATGCCGGCGCGTTCGCGCTGGGCCTGGTGGCCGGGCGTTTGGGCGACCGGGTGAGCCTGGGTTTTGTGGTGGAAACCGAACGCCAGGTGGAAGCCCACCTGGCCGAGCACATGGAGCGTCTTCCGGCTGGTGACCATGCATCCCGGGCCATCGTGGCGCAAATGAAACAGGACGAAGCCCGGCACGCTCGCGAAGCTCAGGGAGCGGGTGCGGTTGAGTTGCCTGCGCCTGTGAAGGGCCTGATGAGAATGGCCGCCAAGGTCATGACGACGGTGGCGCACCGCATCTGACTCGCCAGCCGGTGTCAGGCCTCCAGCACGTCAAAGCTGGTGGTAATGGCCGCCGTCTTGCCCAGCATGATGCTGGCCGAGCAGTATTTGTCGTGGCTCATGGCGATGGCCCGCTCCACGGCGACGGGCGGGATGGCTTTGCCGCTCACCGTGAAATGCATGTGGATCTTGGTGAAGACCTTCGGATCGACTTCGGCCCGCTCGGTCTCCAATTTCACGCTGCAGCCACGCACGTCGTGGCGCCCGCGCTTGAGGATGAGCACCACGTCGTAGGCGGTGCAGCCGCCGGTGCCGGCCAGCACGGTTTCCATGGGGCGCGGCGCGAGGTTGCGTCCGCCGTTCTCGGGTTTCACGTCGTCCGGGGCGCCGTCCATGGCAATCACGTGCCCGCTGCCCGTTTCAGCCACAAACCCCATGCCCGAGCGCGTGCCTGCGGCGCCGGTCCAGCTCACTGTGCATTCCATGTGTCACCCTTGTGTTGAATCAAAATTACTTGAGGCCGATCAATTCGGTTGATACATGCCGTTTTGTCGCAATCTGCGACGCCTTGGCGACCTTGCCGATGTTGCGTTGCACCAAATTGCCGCTACACTGTATTGCATGCAGAGGCCCAGGGCCAATGCGCTGATTGTCTCCTCCACCCTCCGAAAAGGTGGATTCAGCCCCGCGCCGCAAGGTGCGGGGCTTTTTTCATGTGCGGGATGATCGGGATCGGCCCAGGCCAGCCCTCTATCATCGCGCCACAGCGGAAAACTCCGGAACACCCATGAAGCCCGTCAAAACCCAGCCGCCCGCCCGGCCGCGCAAAGCCGCAGCAAAGCTCCAGCCCGCGGACTACCTGAAGAAGATTCTGACCGCCCGCGTCTATGACGTGGCCATTGAGTCCGCGCTGGAGCCCGCCAAAAACCTGAGCCGCCGCCTGCACAACAAGGTGCTGCTCAAGCGCGAGGACCAGCAGCCGGTGTTCAGCTTCAAGCTGCGCGGCGCCTACAACAAGATGGCGAACCTGACGCCCGAGGCGCTGCAAAAAGGCGTGATTTGCGCCTCGGCGGGCAACCACGCGCAGGGCGTGGCCCTGTCGGCCCACAAACTGGGCGTGCGCGCCGTCATCGTCATGCCGGTGACCACGCCGCAGCTCAAGGTGGACGCCGTGCGAGCGCTGGGCGGCGAGGTGGTGCTGTTCGGCGACAGCTACTCCGACGCCTACACCCACGCCGTCCAGCTGGAACAGGCGCAGGGCCTGACCTTCGTGCATCCGTTTGACGACCCGGACGTGATTGCCGGCCAGGGCACGATCGCCATGGAGATGCTGCGCCAGCACCAGGGGCCGCTGGACGCGGTGTTTGTGGCCATTGGCGGCGGCGGGCTGATTTCGGGGGTGGCCAACTACATCAAGGCCGTGCGCCCTGAAGTGAAGGTGATCGGCGTGCAAACCACCGATTCCGACGCCATGCTGCGCTCGGTCAGGGCCGGCAAGCGCGTCACGCTCGACGATGTGGGCCTGTTTGCCGACGGCACGGCTGTCAAACAGGTGGGCGAGGAAACCTTTCGCATCGCACGCGGCCTGGTGGACGAGTTCGTGGTGGTCGACACCGACGCGGTCTGCGCCGCCATCAAGGACGTGTTTGTCGACACGCGCAGCATCGTCGAGCCCTCGGGGGCGCTGGCGGTGGCGGCCATCAAGCAGTATGTGGCCAGCCACAAGACCCGGGGCGAAACCTACGCGGCCATCCTGTGCGGCGCCAACATGAACTTCGACCGGCTGCGTTTTGTGGCCGAACGCGCCGAGGTGGGCGAGGAGCGCGAGGCGCTGTTCGCCGTCACCATTCCCGAGGAGCGTGGCAGCTTCCGGCGATTTTGTGAAACGGTGGGCGCTCTGCCCGGCGGCCCGCGCAACGTGACCGAGTTCAACTACCGCATCAGCGACGCGGCCCGCGCCCATGTGTTCGTGGGCCTGACCACCCATGGCAAGGGGGAAAGCGCCAGAATCGCCACCAATTTCACCAAACACGGCTTTGCCACACTGGACCTGACGCACGACGAACTCGCCAAAGAGCACATCCGTCACATGGTCGGGGGCCATTCAGCGCTGGCCCAGGACGAGCGGCTGATGCGTTTTGTGTTCCCCGAGCGCCCCGGCGCACTGCTGAAGTTTCTGAGCCTGATGCGCCCCAACTGGAACATCAGCCTGTTTCATTACCGCAATCAGGGCGCCGACTACGGCCGCATCCTGGTGGGCTTGCAGGTGCCACCTTCCGACAGCCGGGCCTTTACACAATTTCTGAATACTTTAGGCTATCCTTTTGTGGAAGAAACCCTGAACCCGGTGTACAAAATGTTTCTTCAGCGTCCTTTTTGAACCGCGCCTGCGCCGGCCCGTGACCCCATGAGCAAACCCTCATCCGTGCTGCTGTTGCCCGCCATCGAGCCCACGGCACGACCCGGGCTGGCGGCAGCGCTGCGCCAGAAAATCGACAACAAGGCCAAACCACCGGGTTCACTGGGCCGCCTGGAAGCATTGGCCCTGCAGCTGGGCTTGATCCAGGACAGCGACACCCTTCGCCTGGAACACCCCCAGGTGCTGGTGTTCGCCGCCGACCACGGCATCGCCGACGAGGGCGTTTCGGCCTATCCACAATCGGCGACCCTGCAAATGGTGTTGACCATGCTGGGGGGCGCCGCCGCGGTGAACGTGCTGGCCCGACAGCATGGTTTTGCCATGACGGTGGTCGACGCCGGTGTGGCCTCGGCCGTGCCTGACCACGATGAACATGTGCCGGGCCTGCCGCTGCTGGTGCGCCGCAAGATCGGCTTTGGCACCCGCAACATGCTGCTGCGCGCCGCCATGTCGCAGGAGCAGGCCACGGGCGCCCTGCAC
>JBGSNW010000281.1:0-8645 GCA_041739435.1 Burkholderiaceae bacterium | reverse complement strand
GCGTGGCTGACGCGGTCGGCATCCGGGCGGCCCGGGGCGATTGCACGCCGCAGGGCAAACTGAATCACCTGAAGGCCGCCCAGCAGGCTGGACGGCGTATCGCGATGGTCGGCGACGGACTCAACGACGGCCCTGTGCTGGCGGGTGCCGATGTGTCATTCTCCTTTGGCAATGCGGTTCCGCTGGCGCAGAGCCGGGCGGATTTTGTGGTGATGGGCGACCGGCTGGACCGCGTGGCCGACACCCTGCTGCAGGCCCGGCGAACCTTCCGGGTGGTGCGACAGAACCTCGCGTGGGCGGCCCTCTACAACGCGGTGTGCATTCCGCTGGCCGTCGTGGGGTGGTTGCCGGCGTGGCTCGCGGGGTTGGGCATGGCCTTGAGCTCGCTGGGGGTGGTGTTGAACGCCGCCCGGCTGTCCCGGGGCCTGGGGGCGGCGGAGAAGGGCTGATGGACATACTTTTTTTGCTGGTTCCGCTGTCCGTGGCCCTGGTTCTGCTGATTCTTGGCGGGCTCTGGTGGGCCATCTACCACGGGCAATTCGAAGACATCGAACCCGAGGGCGAGCGAATTCTTCATGACGATTGACTTGTATCAACACAATCCATGCGCACAGCATGGACACTGGCAACGATCAACAAAGAGGTGAGCGATGAACGATACGAAACAGAAGGCGGTTGTGTACAGCGATACGGTCGTCAGGCAGTTCTCGATCATGGCCGTGGTCTGGGGTGTGGTGGGCATGCTGGTGGGCTTGTTCATTGCGGCGCAGCTGGCCTGGCCTGAACTGAACTTTGGCATTCCCTGGCTCAGCTATGGCCGCTTGCGACCCTTGCACACCAACGCGGTGATTTTTGCGTTTGGTGGCTCGGCACTGTTCGCGACCAGCTATTACGTGGTGCAGCGAACCTGTCAGGTGCCACTGTTCGCGGCCAAGCTGGCCGGCTTTACTTTCTGGGGTTGGCAACTGGTCATCCTGGCCGCCGCCATTTCCCTGCCGCTGGGCTTCACCCAGGGCAAGGAATACGCCGAACTCGAGTGGCCCATTGACATCCTGATCGCTGTGGTCTGGGTGGCGTATGCCATCGTGTTCTTCGGCACGGTGGGCATCCGCAAGGTGCGTCACATTTATGTGGCCAACTGGTTCTACGGTGCGTTCATCATCGCCGTGGCGTTGCTGCACATCGTCAACAGTGCCGCCATCCCTTCGGGCCTGATGAAGTCCTACTCGGCCTACGCCGGGGTGCAGGACGCGATGGTGCAGTGGTGGTATGGCCACAACGCGGTGGGCTTCTTCCTCACGGCGGGCTTCCTGGGCATGATGTATTACTTCATCCCGAAGCAGGCTGGCCGCCCGGTGTATTCGTACCGGCTCTCCATCGTCCACTTCTGGGCGCTGATCTTCACCTACATGTGGGCGGGCCCGCACCACCTGCACTACACCGCGCTGCCCGACTGGACGCAATCCATCGGCATGGTGTTCTCGCTGATTCTTCTGGCACCCAGCTGGGGCGGCATGATCAACGGTGTGATGACGCTCTCGGGCGCCTGGCACAAGCTGCGCGACGACCCGATCCTGCGCTTCCTGATCGTGTCGCTGTCGTTCTACGGCATGAGCACCTTCGAAGGCCCGATGATGTCGATCAAGACCGTCAACGCGCTGTCGCACTACACCGACTGGACGGTTGGGCACGTGCACTCCGGGGCGCTCGGCTGGGTGGGCCTGGTGTCGATGGGCAGCCTGTACTACCTGATTCCGCGCCTGTTCGGACAGAAACAGATGCATTCCATCAAGGCCATCGAGCTTCACTTCTGGACCGCCACCATCGGCATCGTGCTGTACATCGCCGCGATGTGGATCGCCGGTGTGATGCAGGGCCTGATGTGGCGCGCCATCAACGCCGACGGCACGCTGACCTACACGTTTGTTGAAAGCGTCAAGGCCACCTATCCGTTCTACGTGATCCGCGTGGCGGGTGGTGCGCTGTACCTCTTCGGCATGCTGATCATGGCCTGGAACGTCTGGATGACGGCCGTCTCGGGGCGCTCGGTCAATGCGCCCGTACCCACCACCACGGCCCACGCCTGAGGAGCACCGCATCATGGCTGAACAAGTCAAAAAAGGTTTCTCGCACGACAAGATCGAGACCAACAACTTCCTGATGATCGTCCTGATTCTTCTGGTGGTTGCGGTTGGCGGGCTGGTGGAGATCGTGCCGCTGTTTTTCCAGAAAAGCACGACCGAGCCGATCAAGGGGCTGCAGCCCTATAGCGCCATCCAGCTGGCGGGTCGCGATATTTACGTCCGCGAAGGCTGCTACAACTGCCACTCGCAGATGATCCGCCCGTTCCGGGCCGAGACGCTGCGTTATGGCCACTACTCGGTGGCGGGCGAGTTTGTCTACGATCACCCGTTCCAGTGGGGCAGCAAGCGCACTGGCCCGGACCTGCACCGCGTGGGCGGCAAGTACAGCGATGAATGGCACCGCCTGCACCTCACCAACCCGCGTGACCTGGTGCCCGAGTCCAACATGCCGGCGTACCCATGGCTTGGGAAAACCGCAGTCGACGCGGCAAGCATCCCACCCAACATGCGCGCCCTGCGCAAGGTCGGCGTGCCCTACACCGACGAGCAGATTGCCAAGTCAGCTGAAGAGCTCAAGGGCAAGACCGAGCTGGATGCACTGGTGGCCTATCTGCAGGGCATGGGCCTGACGCTGAAATAAGGAGAAGCCTGATGGACGTCACCACCATGCGCATCATTGCCACCCTGGCAGCGTTTGCCACTTTCATTGGCATCGTCATCTGGGCCTGGTCACGCGGCAACAAGAAACGCTTCGAGGAGGCCGCGCGGCTTCCGTTCGAGCAGGACTGATCCGGGAACGAGGAAAACAAAATGAGTGATTTCACGAGCAATTTCTGGTCAATCTACGTGGCCGGGCTGACGATCGTCAGCATCATCGCCTGCCTGCTGCTGCTGTGGATGGCCGGTCGCAAAAAGGTTGCGGCCAGCCATGACAACACCACGGGCCACGTCTGGGATGAAGACCTGCGCGAGATGAACAACCCGCTGCCGCGTTGGTGGGTCTGGCTGTTTGTCATCACGGTGGTCTTTTCGCTGGGTTATCTTGCCGCCTACCCGGGCCTGGGCACCTACGCCGGCAAACTGGGCTGGAGTACCGAAGGGGTGTACCAGAGCGAGATCGCCAAGGCCAACAAGGAGCTGGAGCCGCTCTACGCCAAATACGTGGCCATGAAACCCGAAGACATTGCCAAGGACGCGGGCGCCATGGCCATTGGCGAGCGCCTGTTCATGAACAACTGCTCCCAATGCCACGGCTCCGACGCACGCGGCAGCAAGGGTTTCCCGAACCTGACCGACGGTGACTGGCTGTATGGCGGTGCGCCTGACAAGATCCAGGAGACCCTGACCGCGGGCCGGATTGGCAACATGCCCCCCATGTCAGCCGCCGTGGGCACCCCCGACGACGTTCGCAACGTGGCGCACTATGTGCTGAGCCTGTCGGGCAGCCCGCACGATTCTGTCAAGGCTTCGTTGGGCAAGGACAAGTTTGCAGCCTGTGGTGCCTGCCACGGGGCAGACGGCAAGGGCAATCAGGCGCTGGGCGCTCCGAACCTGACCGATGGTATCTGGCTGCACGGCTGGGGTGAGGCCGCGATCGTGAACATGGTGAACAACGGCAAGGTCAACCAGATGCCGGCCCAGGGCGAGAAGCTGACCCCGGCGCAGCTTCACGTCCTCACTTCCTACGTTTGGAGTTTGTCCAACCGTCCTGCGGGTAACTGATCCGCTGAAAGCCTGCCTTGGATTCACCGACCAACCCGCGAAAGATCATCCCCATCGAGCCCGTCACGCCCGATGCGGAGATGATCTCGCTTTATGAAGCGCAGAAAAAGATTTATCCCCGTTCAGTGAGCGGGTTCTTCTCGCGCTGGCGCTGGGGGCTGGTGATCCTGACGCAACTGGCGTTTTACGGAACGCCGTGGCTGGAATGGGGGCAGCGCCAGGCCGTCCTGTTTGATCTGGGGGCACGCCGGTTCTACATTTTCGGTCTGGTGCTGTATCCGCAGGACTTCATCTTCCTGACCGGGTTGCTGGTGATCTCGGCGTTGTCGCTGTTCCTGTTCACGGCCGTGGCCGGGCGGCAATGGTGCGGCTACGCCTGTCCACAAACGGTTTACACCGAAATTTTCCTTTGGATCGAGCGGCATATTGAAGGCGACCGCAGCGCACGCATGCGACTGGACGCGGCGCCGATGTCGTTGACCAAGTTTGCCCGCAAGTCGGCCAAGCAGACGGTGTGGATCGCGGTCGCCTTATGGACTGGATATACCTTCGTCGGGTATTTCACGCCGATCCGTGTGCTGGGTGCTTCATTCCTGCAATTGGGCATGGGGCCGTGGGAAACGTTCTGGGTGTTTTTCTACGGGTTGGCCACCTATGGCAACGCCGGGTTCCTGCGCGAGCAGGTCTGCAAGTACATGTGCCCTTATGCGCGCTTTCAGAGTGCGATGTTCGATCGGGACACCCTGATCGTCACCTACGACGAGGCGCGTGGCGAGCCGCGCGGCGCACGTTCGCGCAAGGCCGACCCTGCTGCGTTGAACCTGGGGGCTTGCGTGGATTGCTCACTTTGTGTGCAGGTCTGCCCCACGGGCATCGACATCCGCAATGGCCTGCAGTACGAATGCATCAGTTGCGGGTCGTGCATTGACGTGTGCGACACCGTCATGGACAAGATGGGCTACGCACGCGGGCTCGTGAGGTACTCGACGCAGAACGCCATGGCTGGTGGGTGGACTCCATCGCAACTGCTCCGTCGCGTGTTCCGGCCCCGTGTGCTGGTGTATTCCACCATCTTGCTGCTGTTGGTGATGGCGCTGCTCGGTGGTCTGGTGCTGCGTTCACCGTTCAAGGTGGATGTGGTTCGTGACCGGGGCGCGCTTGCGCGTCTGGTGGAAGGCGGCAAGCTGGAAAACGTGTATCGCCTGCAGCTCATGAACGCCACCGAATCCGAACAGACCTATCACATTGCGGTGAACGGATTGCCCGGGCTGACGCTCGCGACCCGGCCGGAGGTGGTGGTGCAGCCTGCTGAAGCGCGTTGGGTGGCGGTGCGGGTGCACATCCAGGACGGGTCGGCGGCGCCGGGGTCGCATCCCATTCTCTTCACCATCGACGCGGAAAAGGCAGGTGCCCGTGTTGTCGAGAAATCTGTTTTTGTCGTGCCGCGATAAGGAAAATAGCCATGAATTTGCCACCGGAAAATGCCCCGTCCCCACGACCGTGGTGGAAGTTCGGTTATGTCTGGCTGGTGATCTCCGGACCGCTGGTGGTGGTGGTGGCGGCCTTCGTGTCGGGCTGGATCGCCCTGCGCCAGGCCGATCCGGTGCTGACTGACGACTACTATCGAAAAGGCATCGAGATCAACAAGACGCTGGAACAGCAGGGGCCTCTGGCGCCTGCCGTGGCAGCACGCAACCATGCCGCCACGCCGGCGGGTGCCGCGCCACCCAAAGCGCCGTGACCCGTCGTGCGTATTGACACTTGCGAGGAGACAACAACATGCGGACTCAGCGGTGGATGTGGATTCTGTGGCCGGCGTTCCTGGTGGCCGGTGGGCTGGAAATTCTGGTGTTTGCAATGGTCGATCCGGAGGACCTGCATTGGTTTGGGCAGCCGGTTTCGCTCTCGCGCCAGGGCATCTACACGTTGTCGTTCTTTGTTTTCTGGGGCTTCACGGCAGTCTCCAGCATGCTCACCACCATGCTGTCGCTCTCGCCGTTTGAAGTCAATCGATGTCCGCTCCCGGGGGTAGGGCGACCGGACGGCTGTCCCAAACAGGAAGCGGGGGGCTGCTAAACCGGCCAGCGCGCTGCCTCAAGAGGAGGCTTCTGGCCTCTCATGCGGTGTTGTGCCTTCAACCGCACCTGGTTTGGTTCGCCTGGCCGTGCTGTAGCACTGTCTACGGCTCCCGCCTTGTTCTAGGCTTGAATGCAAAACCGCATCAGTGACAGGCGGGCGAATTGACGATCTTGCGCAAGGCGTCGGTGTCGAGAATGCGCACATGGCGTTGCCTGACTTCCACAATGCCATCGTCGGCAAACTTGGAGAACGTGCGGCTGACAGTCTCCAGCTTCAGGCCCAGATAGCTGCCGATTTCTTCACGCGTCATGCGCAAGACGAGTTCGGATTGCGAAAACCCCCGGGCGTGCAGACGCTGCACCAGGTTCAAAAGAAATGCCGCGAGCCGTTCCTCAGCGCGCATGCTCCCGAGCAACAGCATGACACCGTGTTCGCGCACGATTTCCCGGCTCATGATCTTGTGCACGTGATGTTGCAGCGCGTTGACTTCGCGTGACAGTTCCTCAATGCGGTCAAACGGCATGACGCAGACTTCAGCGTCTTCAAGGGCCACGGCATCGCAGGTGTGGTGGTCCTTGACGATGCCGTCCAGCCCGATGATCTCGCCGGCCATCTGAAAGCCCGTGACCTGGTCGCGCCCATCGTCCGTGCCCACGCAGGTTTTGAAAAACCCGGTGCGGATGGCGTAAAGCGAGGTGAATTTTTCACCATTGTGGAACAGCGTGTTCCCCCGTTTCACCTTGCGGCGCACGGCGACGATCTCGTCAATTTTTTCCAGCTGCTCGGCGTTGAGCCCCAAGGGCATGCACAACTCGCGCAAATTGCAGTTGGAACAGGCTACTTTGATGGTCTGGGCGTCCATGGACGTGATTTTGACGGATTTCTCGGGTTGACTCGCCACTGTGGCCAAGGGGGGCAGAACTGTTTCAAGCATGAAGTCCTCCTGACATGCGTCAAATTGTCATGGTTTCGCCCTGATGGCCATTTGATCCAGATCAAGGGGGGCGGAGCGCACTTTGGGCACAGTATGCACTGAATGTGAAGGACACTCTAGATGGACATCGTTTCACCCGACTTACTGCGCCGGTATGACGTCTCTGGCCCGCGCTATACGTCTTATCCAACCGCCGACCGGTTTGTCGAGGCCTTTGGCGAAACGGAATACCTCCAGGCCCTGCAGCAGCGCAGATCGGGTGCGGCGGCCATGGCCCTGCCTTTGTCGCTCTATGTGCACATTCCGTTCTGTGAATCCCTTTGTTATTACTGTGCGTGCAACAAGATCATCACCAAACACCACGAACGCGGTGCCGAGTACCTGCGCTATCTGGCGCGTGAGGTAGACCTGCACACCGCCCAGCTGGGCGTGGGACAGGTCATCACGCAGTTGCACTTGGGCGGGGGGTCACCCACGTTTCTGAGCGACGCCGAGTTGCACGAGTTGATGGCCATGCTCAAGCGCAGCTTCAGCTTTGCGCCGGGTGGCGAATACTCGATCGAGGTGGACCCGCGCACCGTGGACCCAACCCGTCTCAAGACCCTGGCCGATCTGGGCTTCAACCGCCTGAGTTTCGGCGTGCAGGATTTTGACCCCGCCGTGCAGAAGGCGGTGCACCGCATCCAGCCGGCCGATCAGGTGTTCGCACTGGTCGAAACTGCACGTGCGCTGGGGTTCGAATCGGTCAATGTCGACCTGATCTACGGCTTGCCGCAGCAGACACCCGAGTCGTTCGACCGAACGCTGGCGCAGGTGAACGCGCTGCGCCCCGAGCGCATCGCGCTCTACGCCTACGCCCACCTGCCCGAACGCTTCAAGCCGCAGCGGCGCATCCTGTCGGCCGAATTGCCCCCGGCCGGCGCCAAGGTGTCGATGCTTTCGCGATCGCTGGAGGCATTCATTGGCGCGGGGTATGTGTATGTGGGCATGGACCACTTTGCGCTGCCCAACGATGCGCTGGCGGTGGCCAAGCGCCAGGGGCGCCTGCACCGCAATTTTCAGGGCTACAGCACGCAGCCCGATTGCGACCTGATCGCCCTGGGAGTGTCGGCCATTGGCCGCGTGGGCGCCACTTACAGCCAGAACGCCAAGACGATCGAAGAGTATTACGACCACCTCGACCAGGGCCGTCTGCCCGTGGTGCGTGGCCTGGCGCTGTCACGCGACGACCTGGTTCGCCGTGCGGTCATCATGGCGCTGATGTGCCAGGGTTCGCTCACGTTTGAATCGATCGAGCTGGGGTATCTGCTCGACTTTCCGAGCTACTTCGCGCCGGAGATGGAAGCCCTGCAGGAGCTGGCGGAGCAGGGGCTGGTCACGATGGACAAGACCGGCGTGCAGATCACGGCCAACGGATGGTTCTTTGTCCGTGCCGTGGCCATGGTTTTTGACCGCTATTTGCAGTCGGACCGCAACCGCGCCCGTTTTTCGCGCATCATCTGAGTCTGTGAAAACTTTGCGCTTTCGCCTTGCATGATGCAGTCCTCGCTTGCGCTGACAGCGGTCCTCATGGGCCTGGCCGGTGGACCGCATTGTGTGGCCATGTGCGGCGCAGCCTGCGCGGGGATCGGACAGGGCGCCGGAGCCCGCAAGGCGCGGGCGATGTGGACTTTTCAAGCCGGCCGTGTGGTGGGCTACTCCATTCTGGGGGGTGTGGCTGCTGCGTCCATGCAGGGCGTGGGTTGGCTCGCCACCCAGTCGACCGCGCTGCGACCGGCCTGGACCCTGCTGCACGTGGCGGCCCTGTTGCTGGGGCTGGTGCTGTT